>RGEP01000001.1 GCA_009918225.1 Betaproteobacteria bacterium
CGCAAGGACGTGCTGCTGCTGGACGTGACGCCGCTGAGCCTGGGCATTGAAACCCTGGGTGGCGTCATGACCAAGATGATCAAGAAGAACACGACCATCCCCACCAAGTTCGCCCAGACCTTCTCCACCGCCGACGACAACCAACCGGCGGTGACGATCAAGGTGTACCAAGGCGAGCGCGAGATGGCCACGGGCAACAAGTCTCTGGGCGAGTTCAACCTGGAAGGCATCCCGCCCGCCCCGCGTGGCACGCCCCAGATCGAGGTGACCTTCGACATCGACGCCAACGGCATCCTGCACGTGTCCGCAAAAGACAAGGGCACGGGCAAGGAGAACAAGATCACCATCAAGGCCAATTCTGGTTTGTCGGAAGACGAGATCCAGAAGATGGTCAAAGACGCCGAGCTCAACGCGGCCGAGGACAAGAAGAAGCTGGAGCTGGTGCAGGCCCGCAACAGCGCAGAGGCCATGGTGCACTCGGTGAAGAAGAGCCTGGGTGAACACGCCGACAAGCTCGAAGCCGGCGAGAAAGAGAAGATCGAAGCGGCCGTGAAGGAGCTCGAAGAGGCCCTCAAGGGTGAAGACAAAGCAGCCATTGAGGCCAAGACCGAAGCCCTGATGACGGCCAGCCAAAAGCTCGGCGAGAAGGTCTACGCCGAGGCGCAGGCTGCGGCCGGTGCAGCGGGTGCGGCTCAGGCGGCCGCGGGTGGCGCAGCCGGTGCGGCCGGTGCCGCCGCAGGTGGCGCCGCCGGCGCCAAGCCGGCTGACGACAATGTCGTCGACGCCGAATTCAAGGAAGTCAAGAAGTGATGGTTCGGGGTGCGGCGCAGACCTCACCCCTCGTGCCGCGTGAGGCTTGCCGGTGCAACCGGCGGCCCACGCGGCTTTTGAGTTCATAGAGCCAGGAAGCCCGATGGCCACCAAGCGCGACTACTACGAGATTCTGGACGTCCCCAAGAACGCCAGCGATGAGGACATCAAGAAGGCCTATCGCAAGCTGGCGATGAAGTACCACCCGGACCGCAACCAGGGTGACGGCGCGAAGAAGGCCGAGGAGAAGTTCAAGGAGGCCAAGGAGGCCTACGAAATGCTCTCCGACCCCAAGAAGCGGGCGGCCTATGACCAATTCGGCCATGCCGGCGTAGACCCCAATATGGGCGGCGGGCGCGGCGGGCCTGGGGCCGAGGGTTTTGGTGGCTTTGCCGAGGCCTTTGGCGACATCTTCGGCGACATCTTCGGAGGCCAGGGCGGCCGCCGTGGTGGGGGCCAGCAGGTTTACCGCGGCTCTGACCTGTCCTACGCCACCGAAATCACGCTGGAAGAGGCGGCGGCGGGCAAGGACACCCAAATCCGCATTCCCAGCTGGGAAACCTGCGAAACCTGCAACGGCAGCGGCGCCAAGCCGGGCACCAGCCCCAAGGCCTGCACGGGCTGCAACGGTTCGGGCGCGGTGCACATGCGCCAGGGCTTTTTCAGCATCCAGCAAACCTGTCCCCAGTGCCGCGGCGCGGGCAAGATCATCCCCGACCCCTGCACCACCTGCAACGGCGCAGGCAAGCTCAAGAAGCAGAAGACCCTCGAGGTTCGCATCCCCGCGGGTATCGCCGAAGGCATGCGCATCCGCTCCGTGGGCAATGGTGAGCCCGGCGTCAATGGTGGCCCACCGGGCGACCTGTACATCGAAATCCGCATCAAGGCCCACGAGATCTTCGAGCGTGACGGAGACGACCTGCACTGCAGCGTGCCCGTGTCAATGACCATGGCGGCCCTGGGTGGCACGATGGAAGTGCCCACCCTGGGCGGCAAAGCTGAGATCGACCTGCCCGAAGGCACGCAACACGGCAAGACCTTCCGGTTGCGGGGCAAGGGCATCAAGGGTGTGCGCTCGGCTTACCCGGGCGACCTGTACTGCCACGTGAATGTGGAAACGCCGGTCAAGCTCACCGATGCCCAGCGCAAGATGCTGCGCGAACTGGATGAATCCTTCCGCAGCGGCGGCGACAAACACTCGCCCAATGCCAAGAGCTGGACGGACCGTGTGAAGGACCTGTTCAAGTAAGCACGGCTGCCGGCCGGCACTCCTCAGCGAGGCCCTTGCGCAGCGGCGCTGCACCGCTGCGCTGCACGGTCACACAGCGCTCGATCAATACTCAGCGCCCAGGCTGCCGGGGGCCAGGTTGTCGAACTTGGTGTTGGCCTTGATGAAGGCGAGCTTGACCGTTCCCACCGGGCCATTGCGCTGCTTGGCGATGATGACTTCGGCCACGCCAGGCTCCTTGCTGGCTTCCTTGTTGTAGTAGTCGTCGCGGTAGATGAACATGATCACGTCAGCGTCCTGCTCAATGGCGCCGGATTCGCGCAGGTCGCTCATCATCGGCCGCTTGTCGTTGCGCGTCTCCACGCTGCGATTGAGCTGCGACAAGGCCACCACCGGGCACTGAAGCTCTTTGGCCAAGGCCTTCAGGCCTCGAGAGATCTCGCCGAGTTCGGTGGCGCGGTTCTCATCGCTGCCACTGCTGCCGCTCATCAGCTGCAGGTAGTCCACCACAATCAAGCCCAGCTTGCCGCACTGACGCGCTTGGCGCCGAGCGCGTGCGCGAAGCTCAGCTGGGTTCAAAGCAGGCGTTTCATCGATGAAGATATTGGCCTTGGAAAGCTTGTCCACGGCCTCGGTGAGCCTCGACCATTCGTCGTTGCCCAGGTTACCGGTGCGCAGGTGCTGCTGGTCGATCCGGCCGATGGAGCCCACCATGCGAAGCGCCAATTGAGATGCGCCCATTTCCATCGAGAACACCACCACCGGCAGGCCTTCGGCAACGGCCACATGCTCGGCAATGTTGATCGCCAAGGCCGTTTTGCCCATGCTGGGGCGCGCCGCCAGCACCACCAAATCACCGGGCTGCAAGCCCGCGGTCATGCGGTCGAAGTCATAAAAGCCGGTGCGCACGCCCGTGACCTCTTCGGCCCCGTTCTCAGCCAGCTCGTTGACCCGGTCCATCAGCTGCACCAACAGGTCGTTGATCTGGTGGAAGTTCTGGCGTGCGCGCGAGCCCTCCTCGCCAATCTGCAGAATCTTGGTCTCGGATTCATCCAGGATGGTGGAGACCTGGCGCCCCTGCGGGTTGAAGGCCTTGGTGGCGATCTCATCGCTGGCTTCGATCAGCTTGCGCAGCACGGCACGCTCGCGGACGATTTCGGCATAGCGGCGCAGGTTGGCGGCACTGGGCACGCTTTGCGCCAAGGCGTTCAGGTAGGCCACGCCCCCGCACTCTTGTGCCTTGCCCAAACTCTGCAAGCGCTCATGCACCGTGATCACATCAGCCGGCTTGCTCAGCTGAATCAGGTCCCCCATGGCCTGAAAGATCACCCGATGCTCATAACGGTAAAAGTCAGAGGCGGTGACCAGGTCCGCCGCGCGGTCCCAAGCGCTGTTGTCCAACAGCAGGCCACCCAGCACACTCTGCTCGGCCTCGTAGGAATGTGGCGGCGTTCGCAGCTTGGCCACGTCGGCATCTGTTGACGTGGCGCCCGGCACGGGCATGGTCATGAGGTCGAATTCGTTGCTGGTGACGTCCATAGCGGGATCATAGGCCGCCAGGGTCCCAACGGCTGTGGG
This sequence comes from Betaproteobacteria bacterium, assembly GCA_009918225.1. Lineage (GTDB taxonomy): Bacteria > Pseudomonadota > Gammaproteobacteria > Burkholderiales > Burkholderiaceae_C > RFTU01. The sequence goes on from RGEP01000001.1 coordinate 3,617, forward strand.
CAATCCTGGGGATAAGTGGTGGGTTGCCGGTGGAGCGTGCATAAAAAAAGGCCGGCAAAGCCGGCCTTTTATGGGTGTCGGCTCGTCGGCCGACATCCTGAGGAGCGTGCCGATCAGTCGGTCTCGCCCACCACGACGATGGTGATGTCCACCACCACATCGGTGTGTGCTGCCACGGACACGGTGAACTCACCCACGGTCTTGAGAGGACCGTTGGGCATGCGCACCTGCGCCTTGGCAATATCAAAGCCCGAACCCTTGAGGGATTCGGCGATGTCGTGGTTGGTGACCGATCCGAACAGGCGACCGTCCACACCCGCCTTTTGGCTGATGCTCAGGCGCAAACCGGAGAGCTTCTCGCCCACCGCTTGTGCAGCCGAGAGCTTTTCAGCGGCCAGGCGCTCAAGCTCGGCGCGCTTGGCTTCGAATTCGGCAATGGCCGCATCCGTGGCGCGGCGTGCACGCTTGGTGGGGATCAGGAAGTTACGGGCGTAGCCGTCCTTGACGCGGACGATGTCGCCGAGGTTGCCGAGGTTGGCCACCTTTTCAAGCAGGATGACTTGCATGGTGGGCTCCTATCAAACCTTGTGCTGGTCGCTGTACGGCAGCAGGGCCAGGAAGCGAGCACGCTTGATGGCTGTGGTCAGCTGACGCTGGTAGAAGGCGCGCGTGCCGGTCAGGCGCGCGGGTGTGATCTTGCCGTTCTCGCCGATGAAATCGCGCAGAACATCCACATCCTTGTAGTCGATCGACTCAACGCCGGCCACGGTGAAGCGGCAGAAACGCTTGCGACGGAACAGGAGGGACTGCTGGTTGCGCTTGGGCTTGCGGTCCTTGGAAAACTTGCCGCGGGGAGGTGCCATGATGTGCTCTCTTTCGCTGGAATCGGGTGGTGGTTCGGTAGGGGGCGTTTCAATCCGGAACCGCTGGGTTCGCGCGCTGGATCAAGGTGATGTGGAACACCAAGCCTCGTCCGTTGCGGGCTGGCGCGAGGAACCCTTGGAAATCCACCGGTTCATCCATCGCCAGCTGCTGCGCCTGAGCCGCCAAGGTACCGATGCACACTGACTTGCAGTCCATCGTGACCTTGCGGGGTACGCCCTCCTCTTGAACCACAGATTGGTGTTCGATCACCAGGTCCAAAGCGGGCAGCCCCACGGGCGTGTAGCGCAGCGCCGAACGTTCCTTGACCACGCCAGACAGGCTCAAGCGGTTGGTTCCCACCTGGGCCGCCGCAGTGGCGGACGTCAACGCCTGCTGGTTCGTCAGGCCGCAGCCTCCTGTGAGGAAGCCTTGCGCGCTTCTTCGCGCTCGACCGACTTCATCATGACGGAGGGGTTGGTCTCAGCCTTGTCCTTGCCCACGGTGAGGTGGCGCAGCACGGCATCGTTGAAGCGGAAGCCGGTCTCGAGTTCAGCCAGGGTTTCCTTGCTGCACTCGATGTTCAGGCACAGGTAGTGCGCCTTGGCAAGCTTCTGGATCTGGTAGGCCAACTGACGGCGGCCCCAGTCCTCAACGCGATGCACCTTGCCATTGGCACCGGTGATCAGGGTCTTGTAACGCTCCAGCATGGCCGGAACCTGTTCGCTTTGATCCGGGTGGATCAGCAAAACGATCTCATAGTGACGCATGTAATCTCCTTGTGGATTCCGTTGTTCGGAAGCCGCCCACGCGCGTCGGTGCGGGTGCGGCAAGGTGGCGAAAAGCCTTCAAGTATAGCGGAATTTCGGGTTTGTCCGAAGTTCGCACCACCCGCGGGCGTCAGCCCGTGACCTTGACGCCGGCCAGCCGCTGCCAAGTCTGCACCACGGTGTCGGGGTTCAAGGAAATCGAGACGATCCCCTCTTGGGCCAGCCAATCCGCAAAGTCGGGATGGTCCGAGGGCCCCTGACCGCAGATGCCGATGTACTTGCCCGTGGCCCGGCAGGCCGTGATGGCGCGGGAAATCATGGCCTTGACGGCCGGATCCCGCTCATCGAAGTCCTCAGCCAAGAGCTCCAGCCCCGAGTCCCGATCCAATCCCAGGGTCAACTGGGTCAGGTCATTCGAGCCGATGGACATCCCATCAAAATGCTCCAGGAACTGGTCGGCCAGGATCGCGTTGCTGGGCACCTCGCACATCATGATCAGGCGCAGGCCGTCCACTCCACGCTTGAGTCCGCGTTCGGCCAGCATCTGCGTGACCCGTGCGGCTTGTTTGACCGTGCGCACAAAGGGCACCATGATCTCCACATTGCTCAGCCCCATGTCGTGGCGCACCCGCTTGAGGGCTTCGCACTCCATGGCGAAGGCGTCGCTGAACTCGCCGCTGATGTAGCGGCTGGCCCCCCGAAAACCCAACATCGGGTTCTCTTCATCGGGCTCGTAGCGGCTGCCACCGATGAGCTTGCGATACTCGTTGCTCTTGAAGTCCGACAGCCGCACGATCACCGGCTTGGGCCAGAAGGCCGCCGCAATGGTGGCGATCCCTTCGGCCAGCTTGTCGACATAGAAGGCCTTCGGGCTGGCGTGGCCGCGCGCCACGGACTCCACCGCCAACTTGAGGTCGGCATCGATGTTGGGGTAGTCCAGGATCGCCTTGGGGTGCACGCCAATGTTGTTGTTGATGATGAACTCCAGGCGGGCCAGGCCAACGCCGGAATTGGGCACCTGCGCAAAATCAAACGCCAGCTGTGGGTTGCCCACATTCATCATGATCTTGATGGGGCAATAGGGCATTTCGCCGCGCTTGACTTCGCTGACCTCGGTCTCCAGCAGTCCGTCGTAGATCACGCCGGTGTCGCCCTCGGCGCACACCACGGTCACCAAAGCACCATCGCTGAGTCTGTCGGTCGCATCCCCACAACCGACCACGGCCGGAATGCCCAACTCGCGCGCAATGATGGCTGCATGGCAGGTACGCCCACCGCGGTTGGTGACGATCGCGCTGGCCCGCTTCATCACCGGCTCCCAGTTCGGGTCGGTCATGTCGGTAACCAACACGTCACCCGGCTGAACCCGGTCCATCTCCGCGATCGAATGCACCAGGCGCACCGGCCCGGCCCCGATCTTTTGGCCGATCGCGCGACCTTCAGCCAGGGGCTTGCTGCGGCCCTTGAGCTTGTAGCGGTGTTCCACCTGACCGGCGGCCTGGCTCTTGACCGTCTCGGGCCGGGCCTGCAGCACGTACAGCCGGCCGTCTTGGCCATCCTTGCCCCACTCGATGTCCATCGGGCGGCCATAGTGCTGCTCGATGATCAGGGCGTACTGGGCCAACTCGGTGATGTCGGCATCCGACAGAGAGTAGCGATGGCGTAATTCAGCTGGTGTGTCCTCGGTTTGCACCAACCGCCCCGAGGCACGGCGTTCGGCTTCCGGTGCGAAGGTCATCCGGATGAGCTTGCTGCCCAGGTTGCGCCGAATCACGGCCCTTTTACCTGCGCGCAGAGCAGGCTTGTGAACATAGAACTCATCGGGGTTCACAGCCCCTTGCACCACGGTCTCGCCCAGCCCGTAGCTGCTGGTGATGAAGACCACATCCTCGAACCCGCTCTCGGTGTCGATCGTGAACATGACACCGGCCGCACCCAGATCGGACCGCACCATGCGCTGGATACCAGCGGACAGGGCGACGTCGGCATGGGCGAAGCCCTTGTGCACCCGGTAGCTGATGGCACGGTCGTTGTAGAGTGATGCGAACACCTCTTTGGTCTTGTGCAGGATGTCGTCGATGCCCACCACATTCAGGAAGGTCTCCTGCTGGCCGGCAAACGAGGCATCGGGCAGGTCTTCTGCCGTGGCAGAAGACCGCACCGCAAACGACGCCTCAGGCGATTCGGCACTCAGCCGGGCATAGGCCTGGCGAATGGCCGCTTCCACATCGGCTGGGAACGGGGTCTCTTCAACCCAGCGACGGATTTCGGCGCCCGCTTCGGCCAAGGCCTTGACGTCGTCGGTATCCAGGGCGGCCAAGCGCTGCGCAATGCGATCGGAAAGCCCACCGTGGGCCAAAAATCGACGAAAGGCCAAGGCCGTGGTGGCAAAGCCCCCGGGCACGCGCACGCCTGAGGCGGCCAGTTGGCTGATCATTTCCCCCAGGGATGCGTTCTTGCCCCCGACCGACTCCACGTCGGTCATGCGCAACTGCTCGAACGGCAACACCAGGGCCCCTTCCAAGGCGGGATGGGACATGAAGGCTCTCCAAGGCTAAAAAATCTTTGGGGTGCAACGCACCATTGCGCTTGATTCTAGGGAGGATTGCCTATCATCAGCTTTCAAGTTTTGTGTTCCTGTCTTGCCGAAATTCACAGCCCCTCCCATGAGCCCGCGCACCATTTTTTATGTCTCCGACGGCACCGGCATCACCGCTGAAACCTTCGGCAACTCCATCCTGGCCCAGTTTCCCGGCCCCTTTCGCCATGTGCGCCGCCCCTTCATCGACTCGGAAGACAAAGCCTGGCAGGTGGTACGTGAGGTCAATGAATGCGCGCAACGCGAAGGCGTGGCGCCCGTGGTGTTCCTGACCCTGGTCAACGATGCCGTACGGGATATCTTGACCGATGGTCAGAACGGCCCCGCTGCACACGGCCGCGCCAAGGTGATGGACATGTTTCGATCCTTCGTCGAACCACTGGAAGAGGAATTCGGCATCAAGAGCAACCACCGCATCGGACGCTTTTCTGATGCAGCCAAGAGCCAGGAGTATCACGACCGGATTGAGGCCATCAACTTTTCCCTGGCCCATGACGACGGGCAGTCCGCCCGCAACCTGGAGCAGGCCGACGTGATCTTGGTGGGTGTGAGCCGCAGCGGCAAAACGCCCACCTCGCTGTATCTGGCCATGCAACATGGCGTAAAGGCGGCCAACTATCCCTTGATCCCCGAAGACTTCGAGCGCGGGCATTTGCCCACATCGCTCATGCCACACAAGCGCAAATGCTTCGGCCTGACGATTGACCCCGAGCGCTTGAGCCAGATCCGCAACGAACGTCGCCCCGGCAGCCGCTATGCGGCGTTGGACAACTGCCGGGCCGAGGTGGCTGCGGCCGAGCAAATGATGCGCCGCTCTGGCATTGAGTGGCTGAGCTCCACCCACAAGTCCATCGAGGAAATCGCCACCACCATCCTGCGCGACATTCGGCCCGACCGGCTGAGCTACTGAGCCCGGCGCCTCACCGACTCGTACAGGCAGATCGCAGCAGCGGCCGCCACGTTCAGCGACTCCTGCCCACTGGGTTGCGGAATGCGCACGCGGCAGGTGGCCAAAGCCGCCAGATTGGGGTCCACCCCCTGCCCTTCGTGCCCCAAGACCCAGGCGCAAGGCACCGGCAGTTCGGCATCCGGCAGGTCTTGTGCCTCATGCGAGCCGGTGACCACCAGTTGCCCCTTCAGCGCTTGCAGCCCATCAATCCCCAGTCCTTCATGCAGGCTCAGGGCGGCGTGCGCGCCCATGCCGGCGCGCAAGACCTTGGGCGACCACAAGGCCACGGTGCCCTGCAGCGCCAGCACCTGCGCAATGCCCATCGCTGCGGCGCTGCGCAGAATACTGCCCACATTACCTGGGTCCTGCAAGCGATCCAAGACCACCGTGGCCACACCAGGCTGCACCACAAGGTCAGCAGCTGCGGGCAGCGCCACCAGCATGCCCAGCGGGCTCGGTGACTCCAGTGCCGTCAAGGATTTCATCAGCGCAGCGGGAACCAGCGCCACCTTTTGTGCATTCAGGGCCAGGGCTCGAAGGTCCGCGCGGCCTTCCCAGGCCTCCTGCGTGATCACCGCTTGTGTCGCTTGGCGTCCGCTGTCCAGCCAGGCCCTGCACAGGTGGTCGCCCTCCAACCACACCAGGCCCTCGGCCTTGTAGGCCCCTGGTTTAGCCAGCAGGCGACGCAAGCGCTGCACCAGTTCATTGTCACGAGAGCTGATGGACTGAACGGGCGGGTTCATCAACGCTTCTCGGCAGTCTGGGACCGCTTGGACGGCGCCGGCAGCACCGAGACCTCTTGCACCGCGCCCCGAAGCGCCGCCGCCCGCTGAACCGGCGCATAGCTGCGCCGATGAACAGGTGAAGGCCCATGCTGAAACAAAGCCTGCAGGTGCTCTGGCGTTGGGTAGCCCTTGTGCGCGTCGAAGCCGTATTCCGGGTGCGCCGCATGCAGTTGAGCGCACAGGCGGTCGCGGGTCACCTTGGCCAAGATCGAGGCCGCCGAAATCTCGGGCACGCGCGCGTCACCCCCCACCACCGCCTCGGCCGCCACTTTCAGGGTGGGCAGGCGGTTGCCGTCCACCAAAACCAACGCGGGCAAGAGCCGCAAACCCTCAACAGCCCGCTTCATCGCCAGCAGCGTGGCCTGCAAGATGTTCAGGCGGTCGATTTCCTCCACCGAAGCCTGTGCGATGCAGCAGCACAGGGCCTTGGCGCGGATCTCATCAAAAAGCAACTCCCGACGGCGCTCGGTGAGCACCTTGGAATCAGCCAATCCCGCGATGGGCGCGGCATCGTCCAGGATCACGGCAGCGGCCACCACCGGCCCAGCCAGCGGGCCGCGCCCGGCCTCGTCGACCCCCGCCACCAAGCCCTCACGGGTCCAGGACAGGCTCAGCTGCTCCAAAGGCGCCATACGGCCGGGGCTCGATGAGCGTCTGCGCGGCGAACTAGGCACCCATGAGCTCCTGCAAAGCCTGGGCAGCGCGTGCGCCCGTGTTCTGGCGCAGTTGCAGATGCAGCTCCAAACACTGCGCGCGATAGGTTCGCACCGCCTGGGCATCTTCCAACCATCGCAGGGCATCGGCAGCGATGACTTCGGGCTGGGCCTCATCTTGGATGCGCTCAGGCACGATGAAGGCCCGGCTCAAAACATTGGGCAGCCCAACCCAAGGCTGCAGCCGCATGCGCCGCATGCGCTGCCAATCGGCGGCCGAAAGGCGGTAAACGATGACCTGGGGGCACTTCAACAGAGCGGCTTCCAGGGTTGCAGTCCCACTGGCCACCAATGCCACGTCTGCGGCGGCCAAGGCCTCGTGGGAGCGTCCATCCAACAGGGTGAGGTGGCCGCTGTTCAGCAAGGGCTGCACCATGGGCTGCAACAGGTCGGCCAGCCCTGGCGCGACCGGCAAGATGAACCGCACACCAGGGCGCAGGCGCAGCAGGTGCTCGGCTGAAGCCACCAACAGCGGTCCAATATGACGGATCTCCGAACGCCGGCTGCCGGGCAGCAAGGCCACGAGCGGCTCGGACGCGTGCGTCTCCGGCCTGAACCCCAGGGCTTGACGCGCCGCCGGGTGGTCCACATCCAGGCTGATGGCGTCTGCCAAAGGATGGCCCACATACGTGGCGGCCACGCCCTGCGACTGCAAGAGTTCAGGCTCGAAGGGGAACAGGCACAGCACATGGTCAGCCGCTGCCCGAAGGCGGTGCACCCGCTCGGGCCGCCAGGCCCAAATCGAGGGGCATACAAAGTGCACGGTTCGCAGCCCCTCTTGGCGCAGCCGGGTTTCCAGGCCGAAGTTGAAGTCGGGGGCGTCCACGCCGACAAAGACATCGGGGCGCTCGCGCAGGATGCGCAGGCGCGTGCGGCGCCGCAGCCACAGCAGCTCGGGCAATCGCCGAAGCGCATCCACATAGCCGAATACGCTTAACCGTTCTGCCGGTGCCCAGGCGTCAAAACCCTGGGCCACCATGCGCGGGCCACCGATGCCCCCGCTGTGCAGCGCCGGCCAGCGATCCTTCAGGCCCTGCAGCATGAGGGACGCCAAGAGGTCCCCCGAGGCCTCGCCGGCCACCAGGGCCAGGCGCATCAGCGCACGATGCCGCGATCGGCGCGGCGAAGAAAGTCGAGCATCAGTTCCACGTCTGCCAAAGCAGCCTCGCTCAGCGCTTGGCCTCCAGCGTCGGCCTCGGATGCCAGCTGGGCGATCCGCTCAATGGCCACCTTCAGCGTCAGCGACTCTCGGTACAGCAGGCGGTGCATGCGACGCACCAAGGCTTGCCGCGCTTCGTCGAATCCGCGGCGCTTCAGACCGGTCAGGTTCACTGCGCGAACCGCCAAGGGGTGGCCATCCGCGGTCATATAGGGCGGCACATCCTGCGCCACATGACCTTGGAACCCGATCATGGCGTGCGCGCCGATCTTCACGAACTGGTGCACCCCGGTGAGCCCACCGATGGTGGCCCAATCACCCACCTCCACATGCCCCGCCAAGGTGGCGTTGTTGGCCAGTACGGTGTGGTGGCCCAAACGCACATCATGCGCAATGTGGACATAGGCCATGATCCAGTTGTCATCACCAATGCGCGTGACGCCCTCATCTTGCGCCGTTCCGGTGTTGATCGTGCAGAACTCGCGGATCGTGTTGCCGTGGCCGATCTCCAAGCGGGTGGGCTCTCCAGCGTACTTCTTGTCCTGCGGGGCCTGACCGACCGAGGCGAAGGAAAAGATGCGGTTGTCTCGGCCGATCGTGGTGTGGCCCATGATCACCGCGTGTGAACCAATGCTGGTCCCACTGGCCACCTTCACATGCGGGCCGATCACCGCATAGGGCCCAACCTGAACGTCAGGGGCCAATTGCGCCCCCTCATGGATGACGGCAGTTGAATGGACGAGGCTCATGGCGCGCCCCCTCAAGCCACCTTGCGCATGGTGCACATCAACTCGGCCTCTACCGCCACCTCCTCGCCGACGGTGGCCCACGCCTTGTACTTGTAGATGCCGGCACGTGCGCGCTCGATCTCGGCGTTGAGCAGGAGCTGGTCTCCCGGTTCGACCACACGCTTGAAGCGCGCGCCGTCGATGCCCACAAAGTACACCACGGTGTCTTCACTGGGTTCGGTGCCGGCAGATTCAAAACTCAGCAAGGCCGCGGTTTGGGCCAAAGCCTCCAGCATCAGCACCCCAGGCATCACGGGGCGAGACGGAAAGTGCCCCTGGAAAAAAGGCTCGTTGATCGTCACATTCTTCAGCGCCTGTATGCGCTTGTCCTTCTCGAAGGACAGCACCCGGTCGACCAACAGAATCGGATAACGATGGGGCAGCAGCTTGAGGATGCGGTGGATGTCGAGCATGGTCAGGGAAATTTCTTTTCAAGTTGGCGCAGTCGGTCGCGCATCTGGTGCAGCTGACGCAGCGTGGCCGCGTTCTTTTCCCAGGCGGCATTGTCATCGAAGGGAAACACGCCGCTGTACTGGCCGGCCTTGTGGATCGAACGGGTCACCACGGTGGCCGCCGAAACATGAACATCGTCGGCCAGGCTCAGATGCCCCAGGATGATGGCGCCACCGCCCACGGTGCAGCGCTGGCCGATCGTGGCACTGCCAGCCACCCCCACGCAGCCGGCCATGGCCGAGCCGCGTCCGATGTGCACGTTGTGGCCAATTTGGATGAGGTTGTCGAGCTTGACGCCGTCTTCGATCACGGTGTCTTCGAGGGCACCGCGGTCAACGCAGGTGTTGGCGCCGATTTCAACGTCATGGCCGGTGCGCACCGCGCCGAGCTGTTCGATCTTGACCCACTGTCCGGCATGCGGGGCAAAGCCAAAGCCATCGGCCCCGATGACCACCCCTGGATGCAAGAGGTTGCGCTCACCCAGCCGGCAGCCCCACATCAGAGACACCGATGCCGCCAAGCGGCTGTGGGCACCCACCACCGCGTCGGCGCCGATCACGCAATGAGGCCCCAGAACGGCCCCCGCTTCCACCACCGCCCCAGCGGCCACATGGCAAAAAGCCCCCACCGAAGCGCTGGGGTGCAGGCGGGCACCTGGCTCCACGACGGCACTGGGGTGCACACCCGCCAATGCTGGCGCGCGGCGCTGGGCAGCCCACCATTGGCTCAGCCGCGCATAGGCAAGGTAAGGGTCTTCGACCAGGACCAGGCTGGCCTGTGCGCACTCGCCAGCCTCCAGCGGCAAGGACCGTTCAGCCAGGATCACGCAGCCGGCGCGGGTCGAGGCCAGCTGGGACCTGTAACGGGGGTTAGACAGGAAGGAGACGCTGTCGGGGCCAGCGGCCCGCAGCGTGGCCAAGCCGGCCAAGGGCCGCAGCGGGTCCCCTTGCACGCGGCCATTCACCAGGGTGGCGATGGCCTGCGGCGTGGTCAACATCGTCTTGCTCAAGGGCGCAGGCACGGCGCCCCGACGATTACTTGGTGTTGTTCATCGCGTCCATCACCTTCTTGGTGATGTCGACGCGGGGGCCTGCGAAGCCCACATCAATCAGGATCAGGTCGAACTTCTCGCTGTCCATGATCTGGCGGATCACGCGACCGGTGCGTTCCTGGATGGCTGCAATTTCTTCGTTGCGGCGCTGGTTGAGGTCTTCCTGGAACTCACGGCGCTTGCGTTGCAGGTCGCGGTCCTGCTCGCCGACTTCCCGCTGGCGGCGGTTGCGCTCGGCTTCGGACAGCGTGGGGGCGTCCTTTTCAAACTTGTCCGATGCAGCCTTCAGGCGGTTGGCCAGGTCGTTGAGGTCTTTTTCGCGCTTGCCGAATTCGGTCTCAATCTTGGTGCTGGCGCTGCGCGCGGCTGCCGACTCGCGCAGCACGCGTTCGCTGTTGACATAGCCGATCTTGAGTTCCTGCGCCTGAGCCGCCACAGGCAAGGCCGCAACAGCCGAAAAGGCCGCCAAAGCCGCCACGCCCAGGAACCGTTTAAAAGCAATCGTCTTCATCATCATGGTCAGAACGCTGTGCCGATCTGGAATTGGAAACGCTGAATTCTATCTTGCGGCCGGTACTTCACCGGCACACCCCAGCTGAGCTTGAGCGGGCCGACCGGCGAGATCCAGCTCAAGCCGATGCCGGCGGCCACCCGCAGAGACTCCACGTCCACCCGCTCGGTCTCGGCCCAGACGTTGCCCGCATCGGCAAAGCCAAACAGGCGCAGGCTCTTGTCATTGCCCGTACCGGGCACCGGCACATAGAGCTCGCTGTTGAGGTTGAACCGGCGAGATCCCCCGATGTAGGCACCGGTCACGTCCACCGGGCCCAGGGACCCTTGTTGGAAGACCCGCACCGACCCCAGGCCGCCGCCGTAGAAGTTCTTGAAGATGGGATACGGCTTGTTGCCCAAGCCAGCCCCCCACCCCAGCTCAGCGTTGACGCCCAGCGTGAGCTTGCGGTTCCAGAAGGGGAAGTACTGCTGGTACTGCAGATTGGTGCGCGTGTACTGCGCATCGCCCAAGGCAGACAGCTCCAGGTTGATGCGCTGCAGACGGCCGCGGCTCGGGGTCAACACATTGTCACGCTCATCACGGGCCCAGCCCACCGTCAAGGGGAAGGAGGTGCTGTTGGAGCCGAAATTCTCGCGATACAGGAAGTACAGGTTGGGCAATGCCGCCGAACCCTTGATTCGGGTTTGCTCCGCACCGATGCCCATGAACACCGTGTCCACCTCGGAGAAGGGCACGCCAAAACGTATAGCCGCACCGGGGGTCATCAGCTCATAGGTTTCGCCCTGCGTGTTGTACGGGCGCGATGTCCGGTAGAACACGTCCAAGGCCCGCGACACACCGTCCTTGGTGAAGTACGGGTCAACCGTGGACACCACCAAATTGCGGTTGAAGCGGCTGCTGTTGACCTGCAGGCCCAGGTAGTGGCCCGTGCCCAGGAAATTCTCTTTCTGCAGCGAACCCGACACCGTCAGGCGCTCCAAACTGGAGTAACCCGCGCCGATTTGGAAGTTGCCGGTGGCCTTTTCCGTGACGCTGGCATTGAGGTCCACCTGGTCGGCGGTCCCCGGCACCTCCTGCGTCTCGATGTTCACGTCCTTGAAGTAAGCCATGCGCTCCAGGCGTTCCTTGGAGAGCTTGATCTTGCGGCCGTCATACCAGCTGGATTCAAACTGGCGGAACTCGCGCCGGATGACTTCATCTCGGGTGGTCGTGTTGCCGGCGATGTTGATGCGGCGAACATAGGCGCGGCGGCCCGGATCCACCACCAGGGTGAGCTCCACCTGGCCCGTTTCGCGGTTCATGTCCTGGCGGGCTTCGACCCGCGCGAACGCGTAACCGTAAACACCGAAACGTTCGGTGATGCGGCGCTGCGTCTCGGCAACGTCTTGGCTGCGGTACGGCGAGCCGGGCTTGACCGCAATCAAGGCCTTGAACTCGTCGTCACGCCCCAGCAACTCGCCTTCGAGTTTCACCCCGGTGACGGTGTAGGGCTGGCCTTCGCGCACGCTCACCATGATGGAGATCGACTGCTTGTCCGGCGACATCGTGACCTGCGTGGACTCCACGGCGAACTCCAGGTAGCCGCGGTTGGTGTAGTGCGCGCGCAGCGACTCGAGGTCGGCATTGAGCTTTGAGCGCGCATAGCGGTCGCGCTTGCTGTACCAGGTGAACCAGCCGGTGGTGGTCTGCTCGAACAATTCCAGCAGGTCCTTTTCCTTGAACACCTTCGCACCCAAGATGCGCATCTCGCGAATCTTGGCCGGCTCGCCTTCGGTGGTGGTGAAGGTCACCGACACCCGGTTGCGTTCCTGGGGCGTCACGGTGGTGACCACCTCTGCCCCGTACAGGCTGCGGGTCAGGTACTGGCGCTTGATTTCCTGCTCGGCCCGGTCCACCAGCGCACGGTCAAATGGTTGGCCCTCTGAGATACCGGCATCTTTCAGGGCCTTGACCAAGGTGTCCTTGTCAAACTCCTTGATGCCAGCGAAATTCACGCTGCCAATGATGGGGCGCTCCTCAACCACCACCACGAGCACCTGGTCCTCGACCTGCAGGCGCACGTCCTTGAACAGGCCCGTGGCGAACAGGGCACGGACCGCGGCTGCGCCTTTCTCTTCGTTGTAGAGGTCGCCCACTCGAAAGGGCAAGGCCGCGAAGACGGTGCCGGGGTCAGAGCGCTGCAGGCCCTCCACCCGGATGTCCTTGATCGAAAAGGGATCGATGGCCCAAGCCAGGCTGGGTATGGCCGACAGGGCCGCCGCGGCCACGCAGGCGATCAGGGGGTTCAGGCGATGCGCCGGATCAGGTAGGGACATGGATGGCAGTCAGTTCAGGCCCAGGAGGCGCAAGACATCGTTGGTCAGCGCCAAAGCCATCAGCATCAGCAGGAGCACCATGCCGATGCGCTGAAGGCGTTCAAGCCAGAGGTCCGAGGGCGGACGACCGGTGAACGCCTCGAAAAGATGATACATGAGGTGTCCGCCGTCGAGCATTGGCAAGGGCACGAGGTTCAACACAAACAGGCTGATGCTGACCAGGGCCAGGAAGCCCAAATACTGGGTGGCCCCCCGCTGCACCGACTGCCCAGCGGCGTCGGCGATGGTCAAGGGACCTGAGAGTTGGCGCAGGGAGGCCTCGCCCACGATCATGCGGCCGATCATGCGCACCGTCAGCCAAGACATCTCCAGGGATTGGGACAGACCGTGGCCCAGAGCCTGCAGGGGGTCTTTGCGCACGGTCACCCACTCCGGTGATCCGCCAATGGCGGCCTCCACCCGCGCCACCGACAGGCCATCGGCGGAAACGGTTGGCCGCGGGCGCACCTCCAACTCCAACTCCCGACCCTGTCGCTCGACACGCCAAAGCTGGGGTGGTGCCCCAGCGGCGTGGGCACGGATGCGCTCCCGCAGGGCCGCCGCATCGCGCACGCCCACCCCATCAACGGCCAGAACCCGATCGCCAGGCTGCACCCCTGCCTCTTGGGCCGCACCACCGTCGACCACCCGTTGAATCAGGGCCTCGCTGTAGGCACCGGTCAAGCCCACACGCTTGAGGAACCGTTCATCCACCTCGCCCCCGAAAGCCGACAGGTCCAGGGTCACGGAACGCCCCACGGCCCGCCCTTCTTGCGCGACTTGAAGGCTCACGGTTTGCCGATCGAGAGCAGCCCGGGTGAGCTGCCACTGCAGCCCCGTGAGCGACTCCACCGCTTCACAGTCCTGCCCATCACCACGGCCCAAGGGGCTCGGCGCTCCGGTGCACAAGGCCACCACCCGGTCGCCGGCCTGCACGCCGGCCCGCTCCATCACACTGCCGGCCGCCGGCGTGGCCACTCGCGCCACCGGCTCTTGGGTGCCCCACCAGGCGGCCAACGCATACAGCAACACGGCCAGCACCAGGTTGGCCAGGGGCCCAGCCGCCACAATCAACGAGCGCTGCACCAAGGGCCGGTGGTCGAAGGCCTTGTGCCAATCCTGCTGCGCAACGGTGTCCTCACGCGAGTCCAGCATGCGCACATAGCCCCCCAGCGGCAAGGCGCACACGACCCACTCAGTAGCTTCAGGGTCGGCTTGCCGACGCCAAAGGACCGGGCCAAAGCCCACGGAAAAACGCAGGACCCGCACCCCACAGGCCCTGGCCATGCGGTAGTGCCCCCACTCATGGACCGTGACGAGCACGGCAATGGTCAACAGGAAAGACAAGAGTGTGGTCATGAGCGCCCGTCAGCTTCCTTACAGGGCCCGCTCATCCGCCCACTGCCCAACCCGAGCCCGCACCCCCTGGTCGAGATCGATCAGGTCGTCCAAGCCGGCGTTGGCGCCCAGGCGCGGCTCGATGTCAGCCAAGGCGCGCGCATTGAGGCGGTAGATGTCCATGAAGCCGATGCGTCCGGCCAAGAAGCGCTCTACCGCCACCTCATTGGCCGCGTTGAGCACCGCCGTACTGCCCAGTGGGCTGCGCAAGGCCTCCCACGACAAAAACAGCCCGGGGAAACGGCGCTCATCGGCCTGTTCAAAACTCAGGGCCTTCAATGAGGCCCATTCCAACGCTGAGGCGCCAGACTCCATGCGCTCCGGCCAGGCCAAGCCATAGGCAATCGGAACCCGCATGTCGGGCGTACCCAACTGGGCCAACACCGACTGGTCTCGGCAGACCACCATCGAGTGCACGATGCTCTGGGGATGGATGACCGCGCGAATGCGCTCGGGCTCCAGGTCGAACAGCCACCGGGCCTCGATGACCTCCAGCGCCTTGTTCATCATCGTGGCGGAGTCCACGGAAATCTTGCGGCCCATGACCCAAGTGGGGTGTGCGCAGGCCTCGTCGGGTGTGACGGCCTCCAATGAGGCAGGGTCGCGCTGGCGAAACGGGCCGCCGGATGCGGTGAGGATGATGTGGTCCACCCGCTGGGCCCAGGTCCGTCGGTCTTCGGGCAGGCACTGAAAGATCGCCGAGTGTTCGCTGTCGATGGGGATCAAGGTGGCACCGCCCTCCCGAACCGCCTGCATGAACACGGCGCCGCCAACCACCAGGGCTTCCTTGTTGGCCAGCAACAGGCGCTTGCCGCTGCGCGCAGCGGCCAGGCAAGACGGCAGGCCAGCCGCCCCCACCACCGCAGCCATCACAGCGTCGATCTCGGGATGCGAGGCCACCTCGCACAGGGCCTGCGGGCCGGCCAGCACCTCGGTGGGACATCCCTGGGCCTGCAGTTGGCGCTTCACATCCAAGGCCTTGGCCTCGTCGCTCACCACCGCCCACCTCGGCTTCCACTGCAGGCATTGGGCAATCAGCTGGTCCGTTCGGCTGTGGGCCGACAGGGCGCTGACCTCAATGCGCTGCGGGTGGCGTGCCGCCACGTCCAGGGTGTTGCAACCTATTGAGCCCGTGGAGCCCAAGACCGCCAGTCGCATTCGCCCGCTCATCGCCCCCCCAAGGCCAAGACCGCCAGCGCCGCTGGCAACACCGGTAACAAAGCGTCCACCCGGTCGAGCACACCGCCATGGCCCGGCAGCAGGCCGCTGCTGTCCTTCGCGCCTACGGCACGCTTGATCATCGACTCAAAAAGGTCGCCCACCACGCCCAGGGCCACCAAGGCCGTGACCACCACCCCCAAGCCCAGCACGCCAAAGTCACGCCGCGCAAGCGCAAACACGCTCAGCGAATCGGCCGTGAGTTGCCGCTCCATGAACATCCACAGCAGGGCCAGCAGGCCCACGCCCACGCAGGCCCCCGCCACGCCCTCCCAGGTCTTGCCTGGGCTCAACGACGGTGCCAGCTTCCGGCGCCCGAAGCGGTGGCCGGCGAAGTAGGCCGCAATATCTGAGGCCCACACGATGCACATCACCGACAACATGAAGTTCACCCCGACCCCGCGTGCCAGGGTCAAGGCCCACCAGGTGCTCAGCATCACCACCAGCCCACCGGCCAATCGCAAAGCCGCTGGCACGCGGGCCCAGCCCTGAGGCCCCTGGGGCATCAGCAGCAGGCAGGCCACCACCCAGGACACCGTCAGCCATGCCCATCCCAGGCCCGGCGCATCCCATAGAGCCCCGGATGATCCGGGCCACAGGCCCATGAGGGCAGCGCACAGGGGCAGTACCGCCGCATAGGCCACAGCCGCCGCGCCCTTTCGCCCGTTCAAGGCGGCCCACTCCCAAGCGCCCGCAGTGGCCAAGGCCAGGGCGAACAGGCTGAATGGGATCACCGATTCGGTGAACAGGGTGGGCAGCAGCACCGCAAGCAGGAGCAGCGCGGTGATCACACGCTGGCGCAGCATCGCCTCAGGCCCTCTTGAAATGATGGTGCGCCTGGCACCGCGACGCCCGCCGGCAGAGCGTGTGACGTCGGTGCGTCAACCACGGGCGACCAGGGGGTTGCCATGGCCACCGGCCACCGGACGTAGGCCACCGCTGCGATCCGGTTCTGAAGCCGGCGGATGGTGGTCCGGCAAGGAACCAAAGCGTCGCTCACGGGAGGCATAAAACGCCAAGGCCTGCTGGACGTCGTCGTCGTCAAACTCTGGCCACAGGCGTTCGGTGAAGAACATTTCGGCATACGCCAACTGCCACAACAAAAAGTTGCTGAGCCGGCACTCGCCACCCGTGCGGATCAAGAGGTCGGGGTCTGGCGTATCGGCCAAAGCCATGTAGCGCCCCAAGCTGTGTTCGTCGAGGTGCTCGGGCGACACGCCAGCGGCCATGGCCCGTTTGCAGGCCTGCACCACGTCCCAGCGGCCTCCATAGTTGAAGGCGACGTTCAACGTCACCCGACGGTTGCCGGCGGTGGCCTCTTCCATCTTGGCAAAGGCTTGGCGAACTTTGGGTGACAGGGCGCTGAGGTCCCCAACAGCGCGCAAGCGCACCCCCTGGGCAGCCAGGGGATTGAGGTGGGCCTTCATCGCCGTGGGCACCAGGGACATCAGCCCTGAAACCTCGGGTTCCGGCCGGTTCCAGTTTTCGGTGGAAAACGCGTAGACCGTCAGGATCTGCACGCCACGGGCGGTAAATGCCCGCACCGCCCGTACCAGGGCCTCCACGCCTTCCTTGTGCCCCAGCAGGCGCGGCAGGCCGCGCTGCGTGGCCCAACGCCCGTTGCCGTCCATGACGATGGCCACATGGCGCGGCACCGCAGGCTCAGACTTGGGCTTGGGGCTGTCAGACTTCACAGGCCGTACCGTTGGATCCTGGCGGTCAAACCGCCATGATCTCTGCTTCCTTGCCCTGAACCAGCCGGTCGACCTCGGCCACCGTACGGTCGGTGAGCTTTTGCACATCGTCCTGGGCGCGGCGCTCGTCGTCTTCGCTGGCCAACTTGTCCTTGACCAGTTTCTTGACCTGTTCGTTGGCGTCGCGGCGCAGGTTGCGCACGGCCACCTTGCAGTCTTCGCCGGTGGAGCGCACCACCTTGGTCAGTTCGCGCCGGCGCTCCTCGGTGAGGGCGGGCATGGGCACCCGCAGCAAGTCGCCCTGCGCGCTGGGGTTCAGGCCCAAGTCGCTCTCGCGGATGGCTTTCTCGATCTTGGGCGCCATGCCCTTTTCCCAGGGCTGCACGCTGATGGTGCGGGCGTCGAGCAGGCTCACATTGGCCACTTGGCTGATGGGCACCATCGAGCCGTAGTAGTCCACCTGCACCTGGTCGAGGATGCCGGGGTGGGCGCGGCCGGTGCGGATCTTCTGCAGCTCACCCTTCAAGGACTCGATGGACTTGGCCATCTTCTGTTCGGCGGTCTTCTTGATGTCGGCGATGGTCATGGCAATGGACAGATCGAAAGGCGTTCAAACGTGCACCAAGGTGCCTTCGTCTTCACCCTGCACCACACGGCGCAAGGCTCCAGATTTGAAGATGCTGAACACCTTGATGGGCAGTTTTTGGTCGCGGCACAGCGCAAAGGCGGTGGCGTCCATCACCGCCAGGTTGCGGGAGATGGCTTCGTCGAAGCTGATTTGGGAGTAGCGCTGAGCGCTGGGGTCTTTGTGGGGATCGGCCGAGTACACGCCGTCCACCTTGGTGGCCTTGAGCACCACCTCGGCACCAATCTCGGCACCGCGCAGGGCTGCAGCGGTATCGGTGGTGAAAAAGGGGTTGCCCGTACCGGCCGCAAAGATCACGACCTTGCCCTCTTCCAGGTACTGCAGGGCTTTGGGTCGCACATAAGGCTCGACCACCTGTTCAATGCCAATGGCGCTCATCACGCGGGCGGTAAGCCCTTCCTGGCGCATCGTGTCGGACAAGGCCAGGCTGTTCATCACGGTGGCCAGCATGCCCATGTAGTCGGCGGTGGCGCGGTCCATGCCCACCGAGCCGCCGGCCACACCGCGGAAGATGTTGCCCCCACCGATCACCACCGCCACCTCGCAGCCCAACTGGGTGACTTCGGCCACCTCGCGGACCATGCGCACGATGGTGGCCCGGTTGATGCCGTAGGCATCGTCGCCCATGAGGGCTTCCCCGGAAAGCTTCAGAAGGATGCGTCGGTAGGCAGGCATGCGCGGCGGTAGAGGCTTTCGACAAACACCCCAGTGTAAGGGGCGAAAGGGGGCTGGGGGCTTGGGATCTGTGCCGGGGCTGCCCCGGCGCTTGGCCCTCACCCACGCGACGGGCGGCCGCACGGGGCCGCCTGCGCGGACCGCCCCTTACTGGGCCTTGCTGGCCGCCGCCACTTGGGCGGCCACCTCAGCGGCGAAGTCGTCCTGCTTCTTCTCGATGCCCTCGCCCACCACGTACAGGGTGAAACCCTTGGCAGCCGTAGAGGTGGACTTCAAATACGCCCCCACGGTTTGCTTGCCGTCGGCGGCCTTCACGAACACCTGGTCCAGCAAAGAAACTTCCTTGAGGAATTTCTGCACCGAGCCTTCCACCATCTTGGCCACGATGTCGGCAGGCTTGCCCGACTCGGCTGCTTTTTCGGTGGCAATCTTGCGTTCCTTGTCCACCAGTTCAGCGGGCACTTCGGCGCTGGACAAGGCGGCGGGCTTCATGGCAGCAATGTGCATGGCCGTGTCCTTGGCCGCCACGTCGTCGCCCTCAAACTCCACGATCACGCCAATGCGCGTGCCGTGCAGGTAGGAGGCCAGCTTGCCGCCACCGGCATAGCGCTTGAAACGCCGAATGGTCATGTTTTCGCCGATCTTGCCGATCAGGCCCTTGCGCACGTCTTCCACCGTGGGGCCGAAGGACTCCATGCTCAGCGGCAGGGCTGACAACGCAGCCACATCGGCGGGGTTGCTCGAGGCCACCAATTCGGCGCATGCCTTGGCAAAGGCCAGGAAGGCGTCGTTCTTGGAAACGAAGTCGGTTTCGCAGTTGATCTCGATCAGGGCGCCAGTGCTGCCCGACACGGCTGCCGAAATCACGCCTTCGGCGGTGATGCGGGCAGCGGCCTTGCCCGCCTTGTTGCCCAACTTGACGCGCAGGATCTCTTCGGCACGGACCATGTCGCCATCGGCCTCGGTCAGCGCTTTCTTGCACTCCATCATCGGCGCGTCGGTCTTGGCGCGCAGTTCAGCCACCATGCTGGCGGTAATCGCAGGCATCTTGTTTTCTCCGTAGGTTTGAAAAAGGGGCCTTGCAGGCCCCCTTGGGTATGTGGGTGTGGATGCAAAGCCTGGGGAGGCTCATCCAGGGCTGGGGGACCCGGTGCGGCATCCCCTATGCCGCTGCTCAGGCCCCTTCGTTGACCTCGACAAACTCGTCGCCTTCACCGCCGGAGACGGCCTGGGCCAGTTCCTGGGTCGCGTTGGCCTTGCCGTCCAACACGGCGTCTGCCACGGCTCGGGCGTACAGGGCCACAGCCTTGGCGGAGTCGTCATTGCCAGGGATCACGTAGTCGATGCCGTCAGGAGAGTGGTTGGTGTCCACCACGCCGACCACCGGAATACCGAGCTTGTTGGCTTCTTGAATCGCGATCTTGTGATAGCCCACGTCGATCACGAACAGAGCGTCGGGCAAAGCTGCCATATCAGCGATGCCACCGATGTCCTTTTCCAGCTTGGCGATCTCGCGCTGGAACATCAGGGCTTCTTTCTTGATCGAGGGCTGGGTGCCAGCCTCCACCTGAGCCTGCATGTCCTTGAGCTTCTTCAAGGAGCCTTTGACCGTCTTGAAGTTGGTCAGCATGCCACCCAGCCAACGCTGGTCCACATAAGGCATGCCGCAGCGCTGGGCTTCAGCGGCCACGACTTCACGGGCTTGGCGCTTGGTGCCCACCAACATGATGGTGCCGCGGCGGGCGGCCAGTTGGCGGATGAACTTCATGCCGTCCTGGAAAAGAGGCTGTGTCTTTTCCAGGTTGATGATGTGGATCTTGTTGCGATGGCCGTAAATGAACGGGGCCATCTTGGGGTTCCAGAAGCGGGTTTGGTGACCGAAGTGCACCCCGGCTTCCAGCATTTCGCGCATGCTGACAGACATGATTTCTCCTAGAAGGTTGGGTCTAGAATCCCGCCGAAATTCCGGTTCGCAGCGCCCTGCACGGGCTGACTGCCTCACCGAAACACCTCTGGTGGTGGGATCCGCGATTGGCTCACCCGTTTCCGGGTAAACCCAAAGAGTATAGCAGGCTTGGCCCACTCCCCCTTTCGCCCCACAGCCGCGCGCACCCCAGGGCACGCGTTGCCCCTGTGGGATGCGGCCACCTCCCGGCACATCGAAGCCTGGGCGTTGAGCCAGGACCATGGCCCCAGCCTGATGGAGCGCGCCGGATTGGCGGTGGCCCGATTGGCCCTGGCGGTCAGCCCTGCGGGCAGTGCCGTCTGGGTGCTGACCGGCTCGGGCAACAACGGAGGCGACGGCTGGGTGGCTGCTCGGCACTTGCACCTTGCCGGTTGGCCCCTGCGCGTTTGGGAAGTTCAAGCCGCCCAAACTGCTGCCGCACAGGCCGCCCGAAAAGCGGCGCTGGACGCCGGTGTCCAGCTTGCACAGGGGTCCGGGGCCCCGCCTGAGCAGCAAGCCTGGCCACCCAATGGGTCGCACGGACTGCTGATCATTGATGCCTTGCTGGGCCTGGGGGCGCGCGCGCCGCTGCCCTCTGCCCTTGTACAAGCGGTCCACTGGATCACGCGATGCACTCGGGCCGATGGCACGACGGTGGTGCTCAGCGTCGACCTCCCCAGCGGCCTGCAGGCCGACACCGGCTGCCGCTTGCAAGACGCCCATGGCCAATCCTGCGCGGTCCAGGCCCACCACACCTTGAGCCTGCTCACGCTCAAGCCAGGGTTGTTTACCCACGAGGGGTGTGAATCATCGGGGCAGGTGTGGTTTGATGACTTGGGCCTGGCGGCACCCCTGCTCGACAGCCCAAGGGCTCGCCTGATTCCCGTCAGTCTGCTCTCCATCCTGCGCAAGGCCCGGGTGCAGCCTGATGGGCAGGCCAGGCGCGGCGGGCACAAAGGCCTCTATGGCGACGTCTGGCTCGTGGGAGGAGCGCCCGGCATGGCTGGCGCGCTGCGCCTGGCCGCGCGCGCAGCCGTGGCCGCCGGTGGCGGTCGGGTTCACCGGGTCGACCTGGGCAGTCAGGCGGGCGGCCTGGATGAGGCCGCGCCCGAGGTCATGATGAAAACAGAGCCTGAACTGCGCGCGGCCTGCAGCAGCGACGCCGTGGTGGTGGCCGGCTGCGGCGGCGGGTCGCACATCACACCGGTTCTGACGCCGTTGTTGGCCCGGGCCCATCGCCTGGTGCTGGATGCAGACGCCTTGAACGCTGTGGCCGCTGACACCTCGCTCTGGTCCCGGCTGGTGGCACGGGCCCACCGTGGCCAGGCCACCGTGCTGACGCCGCACCCGCTGGAAGCGGCGCGGCTCCTGGCCTGCAGCACGTCCCAGGTTCAATCAGACCGCCTAGCAGCCGCCCAGGCCCTGGCCCATCGCAGCGGTGCCACGGTCGTGCTCAAAGGCGCCGGCAGTGTGGTGGCCAGCCCAGGCGCCACCCCTTGGGTCAACACCAGCGGCAATGCCCGCTTGGCCAGTGGTGGAACCGGCGATGTACTGGCCGGCTGGATCGGGGGGGTCTGGGCGTCTTCGGTGGACGACCCGTCTGGCCTGCACGATGCCGTAGCGGCCTGCGTGCACCTGCATGGCCGAGCAGCCGATCGGGTCGATCCCAGCACCGGCCGCTGCGAGACCGCTGTGTTGCCCGCTTCAGCCCTGATCGCGCAGATGTCTGGCGAGTTGCTGCGCGCACACAACGGCGATCAAGGCTGAGGCCGTTGCGGCCCAGAACACCGACTTGAAGCCCAAGTGTTGGGTGAGCAAGCCTCCGCCCAAGCCGCCCACCACACCAGACAGGCCGTAGCCCAGGACCGCGTACAAGGCCTGGCCCCGCCCCCTCAGCCGGCCTGGGAAAAAAGCCCCCAATTGCGCGGTGCAGGCCGCATGCTGTGCGGCAAAGGTCACCGCATGCAGAAGTTGCGCCGCCACCAAGACCACCATGTGTTCGCCAAACTCAGCAATGGCGGCAAAACGAAGCACGCACAAAACAGCCGCCCACCACAGCCAGCGCGCCGGCTCCAGGCGGCCCACCCAGTTCGCCCCCATCCAGAAGAAGGCAATTTCGGCCAGCACGCTCACCGCCCACACCAGGCCCACCACGGCCTTGCCGTAACCCAGCTCGTCCAGGTACAGGCTCAGAAAGGTGTAGAGGCTGGTATGCCCCAGCACCGTGAAGAAGATGGTGGCGAAAAACCAAAGCACCCGAGGCTGGCGCACGACCTGCCACACCGAGCCTTCTTCAGCTGTGGGCTCTGCAGCGGTGTCCACCCGGGATGGCAAACGCGCAGCAGCTACGCACAAGAGCACCAACATGGCGCTGACCACCCAGGGGAAGGCTTCAATGCCAGCCGCTTCCAGCAAGAAGCCCGCAAGGGTGACCGCAAGGATGAAGCCAATGGACCCCCAGACGCGGATGCGCCCATAGCGTCGGGTGTCCATCCCACCATCGGTGTGCAGAAAACGCGCCAGCGCGGATTCCGATAAGGGCACCACGCCCCCATTGCAGATGAAGAGCAGGAACACACACGCCGGCAACCAGCCCCAGGCATGAGAGGGCTGCAACAGCGCGCTCATCACCAAAGAAGCTGCAGCGGCTGCGCGCAAGAGCCAAACACGACGCCCCGTGTGGTCGGCCAACCACCCCCAGGCATAGGGCACGAACACCCGAGTCCAGGCCTGCAAAGAAGAAATCACCCCGATGGCCAGTGCCGAGTAGCCCAAAGACTTGAACCACAGCGGCGCGTAGGTGGTGAAAAATCCGATGCTGGCGAAGTACGTGAAGGACACGGCCGCAAAGGCGGCCCAGGGCGGACGGTTCACGCGCCAGCAGCGCCCTTGATCGGCGGAACCGGCAGGCTCACATCGCCGCACTGTGCGCGATGCTGCAAGGCATGGTCCATCACCACCAAGGCCAGCATGGCCTCGGCGATGGGCGTAGCGCGGATGCCCACGCAGGGGTCGTGACGCCCAAAGGTCTCCACGGTCGCAGGCTGAAGCTGCCGGTCGATCGAGGCCTTGGGCAGTCGGATGGAGCTGGTGGGCTTGATGGCCAAACGTACCACCAGGTCTTGTCCGGTGCTGATACCACCCAGCACCCCTCCGGCATGGTTGCTGCGAAAGCCCTCCGGCGACAACTCATCGCCATGCACACTGCCGTTTTGCGCCACCACGGCAAAGCCATCGCCGATCTCCACGCCCTTGACAGCATTGATGCCCATCATGGCGTAAGCGATATCGGCGTCCAGTTTGTCAAACAGCGGCTGGCCAAGGCCCACCGGCACACCGCTGGCACGCACCTCAATGCGCGCGCCCACGGAATCGCCCTTCTTGCGCAGAGCGTCCATATAGGCCTCCAGCTCGCCGATGCGGCTGACGTTGGCCGCAAAGAAGGGGTTGTGCGCCACGTGCTCCAGGCCTTCAAAGGGGATGTCGATCTCGCCCAGAGCCGACATCCAACCGGTGAACCGAGTGCCGTAGCGGCCCAACAGCCACTTCTTGGCCACGGCGCCTGCAGCCACCATGGGTGCGGTCAAGCGAGCAGATGACCGCCCGCCGCCGCGAGGGTCACGCAGGCCGTACTTGCGCCAGTAGGTGTAGTCGGCATGGCCCGGGCGAAAGGTGTCCAGGATGTTGCCGTAATCCTTGCTGCGCTGATCGGTGTTGCGGATCAGCAGGGCAATCGGCGTGCCCGTGGTACGGCCCTCAAACACACCGGAGAGGATCTCCACCGCATCGGGTTCGTTGCGCTGGGTGACATGCCGGCTCGTGCCCGGGCGCCTGCGGTCGAGATCGGGCTGAATATCGGCCTCGCTTAGCTCCAGGCCGGGGGGGCATCCGTCAATGACGCAGCCGATGGCCACACCGTGGCTCTCGCCAAAGTTCGTGACGCGAAAGAGTTCGCCAAAGGTGCTGCCAGACATGAATCAGGGACGTTGCAGGGGGAGTCCAATTGTGACAGTGTGCGGGCCCCTGCCCTGCCCTCAGCGTGGGCCTGCGGCGGCTTGCCCTGCGCCTGCCGCATCCTCAGCCGGCCAATCGCGGATGTAGGCCTTGAGCATGCGGTTTTCGAAATCCTGTGCGTCAACCACTGCCTTGGCGACGTCGTAGAAGGAGATCACGCCCATCAACGTGCGGCCATCGAGCACCGGCATGTACCGGGCGTGGCGGCCCAACATCATGCGGCGCACCTCGTCCATCTCGGTTTCCATGGTGCAGGTCATCGGATGGTCATCCATCACCGAACGGACCAGAAGCGAGCCCAACTGGTTCTGGTTGCGCACCACCGCGGCGATCACCTCGCGAAAGGTCAGCATGCCGCTGAGGTCGCCATGGTCCATCACCACCAGTGAACCCACATCATGCTCGGCCATGGTCTTGACGGCTTCAGCCAAGGGAGTGTCGGAGCTCACCGTGAACAGGGTGCTGCCTTTGACGCGGAGGATGTCACTGACCTTCATGACGGTGCCTGCAGGTGTACAACAAAGAGCGGTCACGCGCGGGTGCGGACCAACGACCAGCGCCAACATAGCACACAATCTTTGCCAGACCAACGCCGGAATCACCATCATGGCCGGATACAGCTCGCCGCATTTCGACACCTTGGCTCTGCATGCCGGTGCCGCCCCCGACCCGTCTACCGGAGCCCGGGCGGTTCCCTTGCACCTGAGCACGTCCTTTGTGTTTCAGGATGCGGAGCACGCCGCCTCGCTGTTCAACATGGAGCGGCCTGGGCATGTCTACAGCCGCATCAGCAATCCCACTACCGCGGTTTTCGAAGAGCGCATGGCGGCCCTGGACGGGGGCGTGGGCGCGGTGGCCACGGCCAGCGGCCAGGCAGCACTGCACCTGGCCGTGGCGACCCTGGCTGGGGCAGGCTCGCACATCGTGGCCAGCGGTGCCTTGTATGGCGGCTCGCACAACCTGCTGGCCTACACCCTCAGGCGCTTCGGCATCGACACCACCTTTGTGCCTCCGCGGGACTTGGATGCCTGGCGCCAGGCCATACGGCCCAATACCCGGCTGCTGTTCGGCGAAACCCTGGGCAATCCTGGCTTGGATGTGCTGGACATTCCCTCGGTTTCGGCACTGGCCCATGAAGCGGGCTTGCCCCTGGTGGTGGATGCCACCTTCACCACGCCGTGGCTGATGAAGCCCATCGAATGGGGTGCCGATGTAGTCGTTCACTCGGCCACCAAGTTTTTGTGTGGCCATGGCACCGTGGTCGGCGGTGTGGTGGTCGATGCAGGACGTTTCGACTGGGCCGACAGTCCGCGCTTTCCCGAGCTCAGCCAACCCTACGAAGGCTTTCACGGAATGAACTTCGCCGAGGAAAGTCCCGTGGGCGCCTTCTTGCTGCGGGCCCGACGAGAGGGCTTGCGCGACTTTGGCGCCTGCATGAGCCCGCACACCGCATGGCTCATCCTGCAGGGCCTTGAAACCCTGTCCTTGCGGATGGAGCGGCATGTGGCCAACACCCGGCGCGTGGTGGATTTTCTGTGCAGCCACCCCATGGTGCAGGATGTGGCCTACCCCGAACTGCCCTCACATCCCGACCACGCGCTGGCGCAAAAACTGCTGCCCAAGGGTGCCGGGGCGGTCTTCAGCTTCAATCTGCGGGGCTCGCGCGAACAGGGCCGCGCGTTCATCGAAGCCCTGCAGGTGTTTTCGCACCTGGCCAATGTCGGCGACTGCCGCTCGCTGGTCATCCACCCGGCTTCCACCACCCACTTCCGCATGAGCGACGATGCCCTGAGGCTCAGCGGCATCGGCCCCGGCACGGTCCGCCTGTCCATCGGGCTGGAAGCCGCCGAGGACCTGATCGAGGATCTCAAGCGCGCCTTCAAGCTCGCCGACCGAGCGGCTTCACGCGGCCAAGCCCCGAGCAAGCCGCAGGGGGGCACCGCATGATCATCGAGCTCGAGGACCGGCGGGTTTACGCCTACACCGGGGGCCGACCCTTCGACCCCCGCCTGCCCTGCATGGTCTTCATCCATGGCGCGCTGCATGATCACAGCGTGTGGACCCTGGCGGCACGTTGGTTCGCACATCACGGCCATGCCGTGCTGGCCTTGGACCAACCGGGCCATATGCGCAGCAGCGGGCCAGCATGCCCCGACATCCCCGCACTGGCCGAATGGGTTTGGCAGGTACTGGACGCCTTGGATGTGCCGTCGGCCCACCTGGTGGGGCACAGCATGGGCTCGCTGATAGCCCTGGAAGCAGCGGCGCGGGTGCCCGACCGGGTTCAATCCCTGGTGATGGTGGGCACGGCCTATCCCATGTCGGTGTCACCCGCCTTGTTGGAAGCGGCCGAACATCGTCCCGCACAGGGCATCGAATGGGTCAACCAGACCTCCATCAGCAGCTGGTCGCTCAAGCCCAGCTATCCGGGGCCCGGCTTCAGCTTGCACGGGGGCAACCGCGCCCTGATGCACCGGGTGCTGGCATCCAATCGTGATCTGAACCTGTTCAGCCACGACTTCCGTTTGTGCGACGCGTATCGGGGTGCTGAAGCTGCCATGCCGAAGGTTCGCGCCCGCACGCATCTGGTGCTGGGCGCGCGGGATCAGATGACGCCGCCCAAGGCCACGGCGCTGCTGCAGCAGGGGCTGCAAGCCCAAGTGCACACCCTGGCGACCGGACACAGCCTGATGCACGAAGACCCAGAGGGCTTCCTGCAGGTGCTGCGCCGCATCACAGCAACTGTTGCAAGGTAAGGGGGGCGGACGAACGGGCCAGCCAAGCCTCGTTACCGGCTTGAGGAGCCACAAGAAAGGCCTGTACCGGCAAGTGCATCGGACATTGGCTCGGATGCAAGCGCAAGAGATAGCCGCCGCTGCCGTGTGCATCCGGCGGTACATGCACCAACCAGCCCCAGGCCACCATTTCATCGGCCACCGTCCGAACCTCCAAGGGGTCGGCCTTGGCCAGCGACGACAGCGTGGCGAGCTCCAGGGTCGGCTGCTCGGTGTCGCGAACGCCCGCCAAGGCCTGCAGCACGCGCAAGGCCAAGGTGAAGCGAGCACCTGGCAGGCGCCCATCCAGCGCGGGCGTGCCGCCGCGCAAGGCCGGCGCAGCAGCGGCCAATACCGCACCGGACAACACGATCACCCAGACGATGTAGATCCACAGCAGCAGGATGGGCAAGGTCGCAAACGCGCCATAGACCGCCGCAAAGACGGTCAGCGAGCTGACATACCAGCCCAAGGCTTCCTTGGCGATGGTGAAGGCCACCACCACGAAGGCCGCACCGATGAGGGCGTCGCGTGCGGCCACTGGCGTGTTGGGCAGGTACCGGAACAGCGCCGTGACGCCCGCCAAAAGGGTCACGATCTCCACCGCTTCCAGGGCCGTGGCCAAGACCACCGGCATCACCGGCCCCCAACCGCGCGAAGCCGTGAATGCGTAGGAGGCCGCCGTGAAAAACACGCCCACCAGCAAAGGTCCCAGGGTCATGGCCAGAAGGTAAAGCGTCAGCCGCGCGCCCACCGGCCGCGGTTGGCGCACGCGCCAGATTCGGTTGAGTGCGCGGTCGATGGTGAGCATCATCACCAAGGCCGACAACACCACGCCGGCCATGCCCACGGCGCCCAGCCGAGCTGCCTTGCCGGCGAACTGCGACACCGCCTGCAGCACGGGGCGGGCGATGAAGTCGGGCACGAGCGACTGAAGAAACAGACGCTCGAGCCCTTCCTGGAAGGTCGCAAAACCCGGGAAGGCGCTGAACAGGGCCAGGGCCACCGTCAGCAAGGGCACCAAGCCCAGCAGGGTGGTGAAAGTCAGGCTGCCTGCCACCTGACCCAATCGGGCCTGTTTGAATCGCCCGCGCAACAGGCGCCAGAGCCCCCGAATCGAATCACCTTGCATCATCGGCCTATCATGCCAGCCATGACCGATCTTGCCCCTCCGAGCCCACCGGGTGCTGCCGACCGGGTGGTGCAAACCACCCGCGCCTTGTCCATTGCCGCCTTGCTGGGCTTGGTGGTTCTGGGGCTGGCCTGGGAGCTGGTGTTGGCCCCCACCGGCAACCGAACCCTGGTGCTCAAGGTGATTCCGCTGCTCTTTCCCCTGTTCGGACTGCTCAAGCATCGCCTGTACACGCACCGGTGGGTGAGCTTGCTGGTGTGGCTGTATTTCACTGAAGGTGTGGTGCGCGCGACGTCAGACCCCTACCCCTCTTGGGTTCTGGCCTTGGTTGAAGTGCTGCTGTGTCTGGTGCTGTTCACCGCCAGCGCGGTGCATGTCCGCTGGCGTTTGCAGCAGGCCAAGGCGCGGGGACCGCTGGAGGAGGCGCCCTGATGGGAGCGCAAACCAAGGGCACAGCGGCCAGCGGGCATTCGGCCCTGTTGCAGACCTTGGAGGCCATCACCGGGGAGGGCCATGTGCTCACCGGACCGGGCCTGCAGGCCTATGAGCAGGACTGGCGCCGCCGCTGGCACGGCCGTGCCCTGGCGGTGGTGCGCCCAGGCAATACCGATCAGGTGGCACAGGTGGTGCGGGCCTGCGCCGAACACGGCGTGTCCATCGTGCCGCAGGGTGGACACACCGGACTGGTGGGAGGCGGCACACCCGACGACAGCGGTACACAGGTGGTGATGTCGCTGCAGCGGTTGAACCGCGTCCGCGAGATCGATGCCGATAACCTGACCCTGACCGCTGAGGCGGGTTGCATTCTGCAGGCGGTGCAAGCCGCGGCGACCGACCGCGGTTTGCTGTTCCCCTTGAGCTTGGCCGCCGAAGGCAGTTGCACCATCGGCGGCAACCTGGCCACCAATGCGGGCGGCACCCAAGTGCTGCGCTACGGCAATGCGCGTGACCTGTGTCTGGGCCTGGAGGTGGTCACCGCCGAAGGTGAGGTGCTGCAAGGGCTCAGCGGCTTGCGCAAGGACAACACGGGCTACGACCTGCGCGACCTGTACATCGGCAGCGAAGGCACCTTGGGCATCATCACCGCAGCCACCGTGAAACTGGTCCCGCAACCGGCGGCCACGATGACGGCCTTGGCCTGCTGCGCCAGGCCCGCCCAGGCGGTGGCCCTGCTGCGCCTGGCACGCGCCCGCCTGGGGGCCACCCTGACCGGCTTCGAGTTGATGAACGGTTTTTCGCGTGAACTGGTGGCGCGGCACCTGCCCCAGATTGCTCAACCGTTGTGGGCTGCTGGCCAAGCGCCGGCCTGGAGCGTGTTGCTGGAACAGTCTGATGATCAAGGCGCCCAGCAGGCCCAGCAGCGCCTGGAGAGCCTCTTGTCGCAAGCCTTGGAAGAGGGCCTGATCGATGATGCTGTGGTAGCCAAGAACCTCACTGAGTCGCGGGGGCTGTGGCACCTGCGCGAAGCCATCCCCCTGGCGCAGGCCGAGGAAGGCTTGAACATCAAGCATGACATTGCGCTGCCGGTCTCGCGCATCCCTGCATTCATTGCTCAAACCGATGCTGCGCTGGGCCAGGCCCACCCAGGTTGCCGCTTGGTGAACTTCGGCCACCTTGGGGACGGCAACCTGCATTACAACGTTCAGGCACCGGCCACGGTGGCTGCAGCCGACTTTTTGGCCCAGCACGAGTCGGCCATCAACACCCTCGTCTACGACGCCGTGCAGCGGCATCAGGGCTCGATCTCGGCCGAGCACGGCATCGGACGGCTCAAGCGCGAGGAACTGGTGCTGCGCAAGGACCCGGTCTCGCTGGCCCTGATGAAGCGGCTGAAAGCTGCCCTGGACCCCCGGGGCACCTTGAACCCCGGCCGCGTGGTCTAACGCTGCTGCGCTGCAAGCCTTACTGCAGCGGACCGCCCAAGCCTTTGGGCATGGGCAGCGGCACCACATCGATGCCTTCGTCGAGCAAGGACTCCCGCTCCTGGGCCGTGGTCTGGCCCCGGATGCCGCGCTCGGGTGATTCACCGTAGTGGATGCGCCTGGCCTCCTCGGCGAAACGCCCGCCCACATCTTCGGTGTTCTCGATCACGTGCCGCACCGCTTTCAGCCACGCTTTATGCATAAGCGCCATGGTGGCTTCGGCCTCCGGGGATGGAGGCCGTGGTGCCGGCGCGCCAGCCTGTGCAGGCACTGCTGGGTCCTCAAGGCCGGGCTCCGTGCCCGGCTCGAAGGCTGGGCCTGGCCGCCCCGCGCTGCGTCCCAGGTTGAGGCGCGGCGCACTCAAGCGCTTGTTGATGTCCCGCGAAGCACAGAAGGGGCACTCCAGCAGTCCGCCTTGCTTTTGCTGGGCGTAGTCGTCCTCAGATCCGAACCAACCTTCAAAGGCATGGCCGGCCTCACAGCCCAGGTTGAAGACTTTCATTGAGCACATGATAGGTTCAGGCGCTCGGGTGTGCAGCCAGCAGGGTCGAATCGGCTTGCGGCAGGCCCAATTCGGCGCACCAGTCCAGCACGCTTTGCCACCGAGGCTGCCAACGGCCGGCCGCCCAGTGCTCGAGCCACAGCAGTCCAATTTGGGTCTTGGCATCGCTCAACTCGCCACGGGCCGCCAGCGCCTGCAGCGCCTGCAGTTCCACTTCGCACAGGTCCAACAACTCGTCCGGGTCCAGCCGCGCCTGGCCGGCCAACAAGCCACGGGCAAACCAGACCTCAATGAACTCATCCGAGTAGGCGGCCGCGTTGTGCAGCCGCCCAGCCGGTGCCCATTCCTGGGCACGGTAACCGGTCTCTTCAAACAGCTCGCGCATGCCCGTAAACAGGGTGGGCTCATCCCCGTCGCGCTTGCCGGCTGGGAACTCCAACAAGACCTGCTGCAAGGGATAGCGGTACTGGCGTTCCATGACCAAACGGTCGCGGCCCAACAGCGGCACCACCATCACCGCGCCCGGATGCCGGATGTACTCGCGCTCGACGACGGCCCCCGTCGACAACCGCGCACGGTCGCGAAAAACCTGCAAAAACGAGCCGTGCAACACCTGTTCAGATGCGACAGGCACCTCTTGCAGCCGCTGGTCTTCAGGGCTCATCCACGGCTCGGTCGGACACGCGTCTGCGCCGCAGGTAGCGCCACACGAAACCCGGGAAGGCAAAGGTCAAGAACAAGCTGCCCATGGCCACATAAAAAGCCCAGCCCTGGACGTGGCGCTGACCGATGCTGCCTTCGAGCGCAAAACCCGCCAGGATGCACAGGCCTGCGCCCGTGAGCAGTTCCACCAAGCGCCACCCCAGGTGTTTGGGCGCCCGCAAGGGGCCTACCAGGAACAGGCGCTCGTTGACAAAAGGGAGATTGGCCAAAAGCAGCCCCAGGGCCAGGACCAACCAGACTTCGTACCGGATGTCCATCAGCGTCCCACAGACAGCCGCCTGGCCGTCAGAGGCATGGACACGCGCAGCACTTGTGCACAGGTCATCGGATGCACTTCAAGTGGCCAGGGCGCGAATCACCGCGTCACGGCACACCGCCATCAGACCGCCGGGCAGGAGCCCCAGTACCAACACGGCCGCTCCGTTGGCCATGAGCAAGAGCCCAGCGCCGCCCTGATCGGACACCACGGGCCCCTGCACCGGTTCGTCGAACACCATCACCTTGACCACGCGCAGGTAGTAGAAGGCTGCCACCAGGCTCAACAACACCGCCACCACCGCCAGGGCGATGTAGGCGCTCTGCCCAGTGGTCACCAGGGTCTGGAGCACCGCCAACTTGGCATAGAAGCCCATGGTCGGCGGAATGCCCGCCAGCGAAAACATGAACACCGTCATGACCGCCGCCATCCAGGGCTTGCGCCGCGCCAAGCCAGCCAGATCGTTGACTTCCTCGCTCTCAAATCCATCCCGCGCCAACAGCATCACCAAGCCGAAGCTGCCCAAGGTGGTCAGGACATAGGTCACCATGTAGAACATGGCCGAGCTGTAGGCATTGCCCGCCGACACGGTGTCACCGCCGATGACCCCTGAGCCCAGGGCCAGGAGCATGAAGCCCATCTGCGCGATGGCCGAGTAAGCCAGCATGCGCTTGAGGTTGGTCTGCGCGATAGCCGCCAGGTTGCCCACCACCAGGGACACCACAGCCATGAAGAGCAGCATCTGTTGCCAGTCCACCGCCACCTTCAGCAAGCCCTCCACCAACAGGCGGATGGTGATGGCGAAGGCGGCCAGCTTGGGCGCACTGGCGATCAGCAAGGTGACCGCCGTGGGCGAGCCCTGGTACACATCGGGCACCCACATGTGGAAGGGCGCCACGCCAAGCTTGAAGCCCAAGCCGGCGACGATGAATACCACGCCAAAGACCAGCACTTGCCCGTTGACCCGGCCCTGAGCGATGACCTCGAAGACCTTCGGGATCTCCAAAGTGCCGGTGGCCCCGTACATCATCGACAAGCCGTACAGCAAGAACCCGCTGGCCAGCGCACCCAGGACAAAGTATTTCATGGCGGCCTCCGTTGCCGTGGCATCGTCACGGCGAAGCGCCACCAGGGCATACAGGGACAAGCTCATGATTTCCAGGCCCAGGTACACCACCAGGAAATCATTGGCCGACAGCATCACGTGGATGCCCAACAGAGACAGAAGGGCCAGCACGTAGAACTCACCCTTGCGCATGTCGCGGCTGGCGATGTAGGGCTGTGCATAGACCAAGGTGATCATCATGGCCAAAGTGGCCATGACGCCCAAAAGACGGCCCATGGGATCCATCACCACCATGTTGCCCAAGGCATAAACGGTCAATCCCGCATCAAACTGTTGGTAGTGCAGGATGGCCGTGATCGCCAGCACCGCTTGGCTCATCCAGTGGGTGTAATGGCGGCGTTCATCGGCCACAAAGAGATCCACCAAGGCGATCACGCAGGCGGCCAGCAGCAGGAAGATCTCGGGGGTCAGGGCCGCCCAATTCAACAAGGTCATGCTCGTGGTCTCCATGGGCTCAGGCCGGCAGCTTAGACAACGCCACGTGGCGCAGGAGTTCGGTGATGGAGGTCTGCATCACATCGGTGAAAGGCTTGGGATACAAGCCCATCCACAACACCGCCAAGGCCAGCAGTGCCAACATGAAGAACTCGCGATCGTTGAGGTCGGTGAGCTCGCGCACCTGCTCGTTGGCGATGTCGCCGAAGTACACGCGCTTGACCATCCACAGGGTATAGGCCGCCCCGAACACCAAGGTGGTCGAAGCCAGGCCGGCGATCCAGAAGTCGTATTGAACTGCGCCCAGGATCACCATCCACTCGCCCACGAAGCCACCCGTGCCGGGCAGTCCACAGTTGGCCATGGCGAAGAACACCGCAAAGGCCGCGAACTTGGGCATGGTGTTCACCACGCCCCCGTAGGAGGCGATTTCGCGCGAATGCACCCGGTCGTACAGCACCCCAATGCACAGGAACATCGCGCCCGAGACGAAGCCATGGCTGATCATCTGAACGATGGCGCCACCCACCCCCAAGTCGCTGAAGATGAAGAAGCCCAGCGTCACAAAGCCCATATGGGCAATCGAGGAATACGCCACCAGCTTCTTCATGTCCTGCTGAACCAGGGCCACCAAGCCGATGTAGACCACAGCAATCAGGCTCAGGGTGATCATGAGCCAGTCGAATTCGCGCGCAGCATCCGGCGCAATCGGCATGGAAAAGCGCAGGAAGCCGTAGGCACCCAGCTTGAGCATGATGGCCGCCAACACCACAGAGCCCCCCGTGGGGGCCTCAACGTGGGCGTCCGGCAGCCAGGTGTGCACCGGCCACATCGGCACCTTCACGGAAAACGCTGCGAAGAAGGCAAAGAACAGCAGGGTCTGCGCCGTCATCGGCAGGGGCAACTGGTGCCAAGCCTGGATGTCGAAGCTTCCGCCGGACTGCAGGTACAGGTACAGCAGGGCCACCAGCATCAGCAGGGAACCCAGCAGCGTGTAGAGGAAAAACTTGAAGGCTGCGTACACCCGGCGTGGCCCACCCCACACACCGATGATGATGTACATCGGGATCAGCGTGGCTTCGAAGAAGATGTAGAAGAGCAAGCCATCCAAGGCACTGAATACGCCGACCATGAGGCCTGACAGGATCAGAAATGCGCCCATGTACAGGGCCACGCGGTCTTCAATCACCTCCCAAGCGGCGATCACCACCACGATGGTGATGAAGGCCGTCAGCAGAATGAACCACACCGATAGGCCGTCCACGCCCAGGTGGTAGCGCACATTGAAGCGGTCGATCCACGGCAGGTTCTCCACGAACTGCATGCCGGTGGCCGCCACATCAAAACCAGTGACCAGGGGAATGGTGACCAGGAAAGACAGCACGGCTGCGGCCAAGGCCAGCCACCGCACCACGCCGGCATGTTCATCACGCCCCACCACCAAGAGCAGGCTGCCCAGCACGATGGGCAGCCAGATGGCAACACTCAACAATCCCATTTTCGAGTTCTCCGCCTCTTCCGCACGACCAAGGTCTGACCCTGGTGATCAATGGCCGAAGAGGCCGGTGAGATGCGGCCACAGCCGCCAGGTCAAGAAGCCGAACACGCCCAAGAGCATGACCAGCGCGTACCAATACAAGTGCCCGGTCTGCACCAGGCGGCTCAGGCCTGCCAAAGCACCCACTGCCCGTGCCGAACCATTCACGATCATCCCGTCGATCACCGCGGTATCACCGCCCTTCCACAGGCCGGTGCCCAGGGCTCGCGAACCCGCTGCCAACACCTTTTCATTGAAGGCGTCCAAGTAGTACTTGTTCTCCAACACCTTCACCAGGGGCGCCAAGGCTCGGCCGATGGCCGCCGGGATGGCCGGTTGCTTGAGGTAGAACCACCAGGCCACCACCACACCCGACAGGGCCAGCCAGAAGGGCAGTGTCTGAAGACCGTGCACCGCCATGGCCACGGCACCGTGATACTCACCGGCCAGGTGCGCCATGGCGGGGTGGCGCGCCTCGTCCACCAGGATCGCGTCCTTGAGGAATTCACCGAAGAGCATGGGCTCGATGGTCATGTAGCCGATCAGCACCGAGGGCACCGCCAACAGCACCAAGGGCGCTGTCACCACCCAGGGGGACTCGTGGGGCGTATGGTCCTCGGCGTGGTCATCGTGGTGATGGTCGTGCTCACCGGGGAAGGGCTTGTGGTGGAACCGCTCTTCACCGTGGAAGACCAGGAAATACATGCGGAAGCTGTAGAAGGCCGTCACGAAGACGCCTGCAACCACGGCAAAAATGGCGAAGGGCGTACCGGGCAACTGGCTGGCCTCCACCGCCATGATGATGCTGTCCTTGGAATAGAAACCGGCGAACAGCGGGGTGCCGATCAGGGCCAAGGACCCCAGCAGCGAGGT
Organism: Betaproteobacteria bacterium; assembly: GCA_009918225.1. Taxonomy (GTDB): domain Bacteria; phylum Pseudomonadota; class Gammaproteobacteria; order Burkholderiales; family Burkholderiaceae_C; genus RFTU01. Next base: position 39,483 of record RGEP01000001.1, read on the forward strand.
GATCCACGTGATGGGCATGTGCTTGCGCAAGCCGCCCATGTTGCGGATGTCCTGGTCATGGTGCATGCCGATGATGACCGAGCCGGCTGCCAGGAACAGCAGGGCTTTGAAGAAGGCGTGCGTCATCAGGTGGAACACCGCCACCGAATAGGCCGACGCGCCCAAGGCCACCGTCATGTAGCCCAGCTGCGACAGTGTGGAGTAGGCCACCACCCGCTTGATGTCGTTCTGGATGATGCCCAGGAAGCCCATGAACAGGGCCGTGATGGCCCCGATCACCATCACAAAGTTCAGCGCGGTGTCGGACAACTCGAACAGGGGCGACATGCGCGCCACCATGAAGATGCCGGCCGTGACCATGGTGGCCGCGTGAATCAGGGCGGAAATGGGGGTTGGGCCTTCCATGGAATCGGGCAGCCACACGTGCAGCGGGAACTGCGCACTCTTGCCCATGGCGCCTATGAACAGGCAGATGCAGGCCACGGTGATGAGCATCCAATCGGTGCCCGGGAAACTCATCTTCGCCAATTCGTCGGCCTTCGCGAACGCCTCGGTGTAGTTCAAGGTGCCCGCGAAAGCCACCACCAAGCCGATACCCAGGATGAAGCCAAAGTCACCCACCCGGTTGACCAGGAAGGCCTTCATATTGGCGAAGATTGCTGTGGGTTTCTTGAACCAGAAGCCGATCAACAGGTACGACACCAGGCCCACCGCCTCCCAGCCGAAGAAGAGCTGCAGAAAGTTGTTGCTCATCACGAGCATCAACATGGAGAAGGTAAACAAGGAGATGTAGCTGAAGAAGCGCTGGTAGCCCGGGTCATCCTCCATGTAGCCGATGGTGTACAGGTGCACCATCAGCGACACGAAGGTCACGACGCACATCATCATGGCGGTGAGGCCGTCGACCATGAAGCCGACCTCCATCTTCAAGCCACCGATCACCATCCATTCATAAATCGTTTGGTTGAAGCGCGCGCCGTCAAGCGCCACGCTCTTGAGCACCATCGCCGACAAGATGAAGCTGATGAGCACGCCCAGAATGGTGAAGAAGTGCGACCCACGGCGCCCCACGTAGCGGCCAAAGAAGCCCGCGATGATGGCCCCGGCCAAGGGGGCCAGGGGAACGGCCAAGAGGGTGCTGGAGGAAAGTTCTGCGGCCATAACGGTCAGCCCTTGAGGGTGTCGAGTTCCTCGACATTGATCGAGGCCCGGTTGCGGAAGAGCACCACCAGGATGGCCAATCCGATGGCCGATTCGGCCGCTGCCACGGTGAGGATGAAGAACACGAAGATCTGGCCGGCCATGTCACCCAAATAGTGGGAGAAGGCCACGAAGTTCAGGTTCACCGCCAAGAGCATGAGCTCGATGGCCATGAGCAGCACGATGAGGTTGCGCCGGTTCAAAAAGATGCCGATCACCGACAGCGCAAACAAGATGGCGCCCAGCGAAAGGTAGTGTCCCAGTGTGATGGAAGCCATCATGCAGCTCCTTTGGGCGCAGCGCCCGCAGTACCGGCCCCTGGTGCGGGAGCCGCGCCTGGCGCGTGCTCAGCGGGCTGTTCAGCAGATGCGGCGGCCGGCTGCTCCACCTCCGGGGCCATGGAGACGATCCGTACCCGGTCAGCACGCTTGACGCGCACCTGTTGGCCGGGGTCCATCGCCCGCACATCCTTGCGCTTGCGCAGCGTCAGGGCCAAGGCGGCCACCATGGCCACCAGCAGCAAGACCGCCGCCAACTGCAGGGGATACAGGTAATGCGTGTAGAGCTCGATGCCCAGAAGACGCGTGTTGCCAAACTCGGCCAGGCGGGGGTCTGCCGCAGCGGCCTGCGAGACCCTGAATCCGCTCATCAGCACCAGGGCCATCTCCACCGCGATGACCGCGCCGATCAGGCCTGCCAGCGGCAGGTGCTGCCAGAAGTTCTGGCGGAATTGGTCGGTGTTGATGTCCAGCATCATCACCACGAACAGGAAGAGCACCATCACGGCACCCACGTACACGAGCACCAGGGTGATGGCCAGAAACTCCGCTTGCAAGAGCATCCAGACGCACGATGCGCTGAAGAATGCGAGCACCAGGAACAGGGCAGCATGCACGGTGCTGCGGGCGGTGATCACGCGGAACGCTGCCAACAGCAGCACCGCGGAGAACACATAGAACAGGGCGGCTTGGTTGTCCATGATCGTGAAGGCGAGGTCACCGCGTCAGCGGTACTTCGCGTCGGCCTCCTTGTTCGCAGCGATTTCTTGCTCATAGCGATCGCCGACCGCCAAGAGCATGTCCTTGGTGAAGTACAGGTCGCCGCGCTTTTCGCCGTGGTACTCAAAGATGTGGGTTTCAACGATCGAGTCGACCGGGCAGCTCTCTTCGCAAAAACCACAGAAGATGCACTTGGTCAGGTCAATGTCGTATCGCTTGGTTCGGCGCGAGCCGTCCTCACGCACATCGCTTTCAATCGTGATGGCCATGGCTGGGCACACCGCTTCACACAGCTTGCATGCGATGCACCGCTCTTCGCCGTTTTCGTAACGGCGCAAGGCGTGCAGACCGCGGAAGCGCGGCGACAAGGGCGTCTTCTCCTCGGGGAACTGCACCGTGACCTTGCGCTTGAAAAAGTGGCGGCCCGTGACCTTGAGCCCCTTGAGGAGCTCCAGGAGCATGAAGCTCTGAACAAAATCCTTGACGGCAGACATCAGAGGGCCTCTTTCACTTCCAGATGTTCAGCGGCGTCTGCATCCACAGGCCGACGACGATGAGCCACACCAGGGTGACCGGGATGAAGATCTTCCAACCCAGACGCATGATCTGGTCGTAGCGGTAGCGCGGGAAGGTGGCGCGTACCCACAAGAACATGGTGACCACCACGAATACCTTGATGGCCAGCCAGATCCAACCCGGGATCCAGTTGAACAGCGCGCTGTCGATGGGCGGCAACCAGCCGCCGAGGAACATGATCACGCACAGGGTCGAGACCAGGATCATGTTGGCGTACTCGGCCAGGAAGAACATGGCAAACGACATGCCCGAGTACTCGATCATGTGGCCCGCCACGATTTCCGACTCGCCTTCCACCACGTCGAAGGGGTGGCGGTTGGTTTCGGCCAAACCCGAGACGAAATACACGATGAACACCGGCAACAGGGGCAGCCAGTTCCAGGACAGGAAATTCAGCCCCATCTCGGCAAAGTAACCATCCCCCTGCTGCTGCACGATGCCCGTCATGTTCATCGTTCCCGAAACCATCAGCACGATCACCAGGGCGAAGCCCATGGCGATCTCATAGCTCACCATCTGGGCCGAGGCGCGCAGCGCACCCAGGAAGGCGTACTTGGAGTTCGATGCCCAGCCCGCGATGATGACGCCATACACCTCCAGCGACGTGATGGCCATCAGATACAGCAGACCCGCGTTGACATTGGCCAGCGCCACATCCGGCCCGAAGGGCACCACTGCCCAGGCCGCCAGGGCCGGCATGATGGTCATCACCGGGCCCAAGAAGAACAGGCCCTTGTTGGCCGCCGTGGGGCGGATGATTTCCTTGAAGACCAGCTTGACCGCGTCCGCGATCGGGGTGAGCAGTCCCCAGGGGCCCACGCGGTTGGGGCCAGGGCGAACCTGGGTCCAGCCGATGGCCTTGCGCTCCCACAAGGTGAGGTAGGCCACACAGCCCATCAGCGGCAACACCACCGCCACGATCTTGATGAGGCTCCACACCACCAGCCACAGGGTCGGCCCCAGGGTGGTGTTGCCCAAATGATGAAGCGATTCCAACATGGTCAGGCCCCGCTGGCTTTCTCGACGCTGATCGCGCCGAACATGGCCCCTAAAGCAGCCGTATCCGGATGGCCTGTGGGTACGCAGACCGTGCCACTGGCCAGGGACGCATCCAGGCGTGCTGGCAACAACACCGATGCACCGCCCTGCCCCACCCGTACACGCTCACCCGCGCTCAAGCCCAGGCTTTGCCACAGATCGCTCGGCAGCGCTGCCACCGGCGGCTTGGCATCCGCCGTGGCCTGCAGGCTGAAGGCGCGGCGCACGATGGGGTCGGCGCTGTAGATGGGCACGGGGCTCAGGCGTTGCAAGCCTGGGGCAGAACCGACCGCCTGGGGCAAGCCACTGGCCGCGTTGGACAAGCGGGACGCCAGTGTCGAAAGGTCGCCCAGCGCTTGGCTGCGGACCTCTTCCACGGTCTCCTGGTCAAAGCCCGAAAGGCCCAGCAAATTACCCAATACCCGCAACACCTTCCAACCCGGGCGGGTTTGACCGCGCGGCTTGACCACACCCTGGAAGGCCTGCAAGCGGGCCTCAGCGTTGATGAAGGAGCCGGCCGTTTCCGTGAACGGTGCGATGGGCAGGAGCACGTCGGCGTTCTCAACCCGTGCGTCACGGAAGGAGGTGAAGGCCACGACCAGGCCGGAGCCCTGCAAGGCGGCCTTGGCCGCAGCGCCGTCTGCGGCGTCGAGCTCTGGCTCTACATTGAACACGAGCAAGGCCTTCATCGGCTGGCTCAGCATCTGGCCGGCGTTCAGGGCAGACGAGGCCCCCGCGGCCGGCTGAGCGCCGACCAGCTGGGCCCCGACACTGTTGGCCGCAGCCCCCAGGAATCCCACACGCGCGCCGGTATGCTGAGCAATGAAGTTGGCCAATTGAAGCAGCGCAGTGGCCTGCGGGTGCTGTTCAGCCCCCAGGCCCATCAGCACGGCCGTGCGTTGGCCGCTCAACAGCGATTGGGCCACCGCCGTGGCCTGTTCACTGGCTTCGATACCCGCCACTGGCGCCGGCAGTCCCTTGGCCTGCGCGACCGCAGTGGCCACAGCCGCCAGGGCAGTCGGCCAATGCGACGGTGCGGTGGTGATGGTGTTGCGCACGGGCATGAGCCAGTCGTCACCCGCCGACCCCAAACGAGACACCTGAGCACCGCGCCGTGCAGCCTGGCGCAGCCGCTGGGCAAACAGCGGATGGTCTTTGCGCAGAAAGCTGCCCACCACCAACACGCGGTCCAAGGTGGACAGCTCGGCAATCGGCATACCCAACCAGCGCACACCGCCGGCCTGCAGGCTGAAGTCGCTTTGGCGCAGGCGGTGATCGATGTTCTCGCTGCCCAGGCCACGCACCAGCTTGGCCAAGAGGTGCAACTCCTCAACGGTTGAATGCGGCGAAGCCAAGGCGCCGATCGACGTGGCACCAAACTCGGACTGGATGCGCTTCAAGCCATCGGCCACATAGTCCAGGGCCTGCTGCCAAGTCACGGTTTGCCACTGGCCCCCTTGCTTGACCATGGGCTCCGTGAGGCGGGCATCGCTGTTGAGCGCCTCGTATGAGAAACGGTCGCGGTCGGCAATCCAGCACTCGTTGACCGCCTCATTCTCGAGGGGCACCACCCGCATCACGCGGTCGGCCTTGACTTGCACCACCAGGTTGGCGCCCGTGCTGTCGTGCGGGCTGACGCTCTTGCGGCGAGACAGCTCCCAGGTACGGGCGCTGTAGCGGAAAGGCTTGCTGGTCAGCGCCCCAACTGGGCAGATGTCGATCATGTTGCCCGAGAGTTCCGAGTCGACCGTATTGCCCACAAACGTGGTGATCTCCGAATGCTCACCGCGGTGCAGCATGCCCAACTCCATCACCCCAGCCACCTCTTGGCCGAAGCGCACGCAACGGGTGCAATGGATGCAGCGGCTCATCTCCTCCATGGAGATCAGGGGACCCACGTTCTTGTGGAACACCACCCGCTTTTCTTCGGTGTAGCGCGAAGCACTGCCGCCATAGCCCACGGCCAAGTCCTGCAACTGGCACTCGCCGCCTTGGTCGCAGATGGGACAGTCCAGGGGGTGGTTGATGAGCAAGAACTCCATCACCGACTGCTGCGCCTTTTTGGCTTTCTCGCTTTGGGTGCGCACCACCATGCCCGGTGTGACCGGGGTGGCGCAAGCCGGCATCGGCTTGGGTGCCTTTTCCACCTCCACCAAGCACATGCGGCAATTGGCCGCGATGCTGAGCTTCTTGTGATAGCAGAAGTGAGGCACGTACACACCTGCGGCATCAGCCGCGTGCATCACCATGCTGCCGGGCTCGACCTCGACCTTGCGGCCGTCGAGCTCAATCTCCACCAGGTTCTTGACGGGGTCAGACATAGGCCGGTACCACGCAGGTCTTGTGTTCAATGTGATGAACGAACTCATCACGGAAATGCTTGATCATGGCGCGCACCGGCATGGCCGCTGCATCGCCCAGGGCGCAGATGGTGCGACCCTGAATGTTGTCCGCCACCGAGTTCAGCAGTTCCAGGTCTTCCATGCGGCCCTGCCCCTTCTCAATGCGGTCCACCATGCGCCACAACCAACCCGTGCCCTCACGGCAAGGGGTGCACTGGCCACAGCTCTCATGCTGATAGAAGTAAGACAGGCGCAGCAAGCTCTTGACCATGCAGCGGGTGTCGTTCATCACGATCACCGCGCCTGAACCCAACATGGAGCCCGCCTTGGCGATGGCGTCGTAGTCCATGGTGATGTCCATCATGATGTGGGCCGGCAGCACCGGTGCCGAGGATCCACCAGGGATCACCGCCTTCAGCGCCCCACCCTTGACGCCACCGGCCAATTCCAGCAGCTTGGAAAACGGCGTGCCCATGGGCACTTCGAAATTCCCAGGGGTGTTCACGTCGCCCACCACCGAGAAGATCTTGGTGCCCCCGTTGTTGGGCTTGCCCACCTCCAGATAGGCCTGCCCGCCGTTGCGGATGATCCAGGGCACCGCGGCGAAGGTTTCGGTGTTGTTGATGGTCGTGGGCTTGCCGTACAGGCCAAAGCTGGCGGGGAATGGCGGCTTGAAGCGCGGCTGGCCCTTCTTGCCTTCCAAGGATTCCAACAGCGCCGTTTCCTCGCCGCAGATGTAGGCGCCAAAACCGTGGTGGGCATGCAGCTGGAAGCTGGTGTTCGAGCCCATGATGTTGGCCCCGAGGTAGCCCGCTGCGCGAGCCTCCTGCAAGGCGGCCTCAAACCGTTCGTAGACCTCGAAGATTTCGCCGTGGATGTAGTTGTAACCCACGGTGATGCCCATGGCGTAGGCCGCAATGGTCATGCCCTCGATGACCGCGTGGGGGTTGTACATGAGGATGTCGCGGTCTTTGCAGGTACCGGGCTCGCCCTCGTCGGAGTTGCACACCAGGTACTTCTGGCCGGGGAACTGGCGCGGCATGAAGCTCCACTTCAAGCCCGTGGGGAAGCCTGCGCCGCCGCGCCCGCGCAATGAGGAGAGCTTGACGTCGGCGATCACCGCCTCGGGCGTCATCCCCTCGCCGCCATCGCGGCCCAGAATCTTGCGCAGGGCTGCGTAGCCGCCCCGCGCTTCGTAGTCCTTCAGGCTCCAGTTCGAACCGTTGAGGTCGGCGTAGATTTGCGGCTGAATGTGCCGGCCATGAAAGCAGGTTTCCTGGCCCTTGGCCTGAAACCGCGAGAGGTCAAGCATCTGTCCCATGGCGTTCATGCCCCGTTCTTCAGTTGGTCGACCAAAGCGTCCAGCCGGTCGTTGCTCATGAAGCTCACCATTTGGCGGTCGTTGACCAACATCACCGGCGCGTCCGCACAGGCCCCAAGGCACTCAGACTTCTGCACCGTGAAGAGGCCATCGGCCGAGGTGCCGCCCTCTTCCACGCCCAGGCGGCTGCACAGGTGCTCCAAGGCCTGCTGCCCGTTGCGCAACTGACAGGGCAGGTTGGTGCACACGTTGAACTTGAACCTGCCGGTGGGCTTCTGGTTGTACATGTTGTAGAAGGTGGTCACCTCCGCCACCGCGATGGGCGCCATGCCGAGGTACGTGGCCACTGCCTTCTCGGCTGAGGCGCTCACCCAACCTTCTTCCTGCTGCACGATCGACAAGCAGGCCATGACGGCAGACTGCCGCTGATCGGCGGGGTACTTGGCCACCTCGCGGTCGAAGCGCACGCGCGTGGCGTCGCTCAGGGTGTAGCTGTGGTTGTCGCTGCTCATCGATCGATCTCGCCAAACACGATGTCCATGGTGCCGATCACCGCTACGGCGTCAGCGATCATGTGGCCACGGGTCATCTCATCGAGCGCTGCCAGGTGCGCAAAGCCCGGCGCGCGGATCTTCAAGCGCCAGGGCTTGTTGGCCCCATCGCTGACCAGGTAAATGCCGAACTCACCCTTGGGGTGCTCCACGGCAGCATAGGCCTGCCCTTCGGGCACGTGGAAGCCTTCGGTGAAGAGCTTGAAGTGGTGAATCAGCTCTTCCATATTGGACTTCATGCCCACACGGTCGGGTGGCGCCACCTTGTGGTTGTCGGTGATGACCGGACCCGGGTTGTTCCGCAGCCATTTGACGCACTGGCGGATGATGCGGTTGCTCTGGCGCATCTCTTCGACACGCACCAGGTAGCGGTCGTAGGTGTCACCGTTGACGCCCACCGGAATGTCGAAATCCATGCGGTCGTACACGTCGTAGGGCTGCTTCTTGCGCAGGTCCCAAGCGATGCCCGAGCCGCGCAGCATGGCGCCGGAGAAGCCCAGGTTGAGCGCTCGCTCAGGCGTCACCACGGCGATACCCACGGTGCGTTGCTTCCAGATGCGGTTGTCGGTCAGCAGGGTCTCGTACTCGTCGACCAGGGCCGGGAACCGGTTGGTGAAGTCTTCGATGAAATCCAACAACGAACCTTGGCGGTTCTCGTTGAGCTGTGCGATGGCTCGCGCATTGCGAATCTTGCTGGCCTGGTACTGCGGCATCCGGTCGGGCAGGTCACGGTACACACCGCCCGGGCGGAAGTAGGCGGCGTGCATGCGTGCACCCGAGACCGCTTCGTACATGTCAAACAGGTCTTCACGCTCACGGAAGCAGTAGATGAGCATGTTCATCGCGCCACAGTCCATGCCATGGCAGCCCAGCCACAGCAGATGGTTCAGCAGGCGGGTGATCTCGCTGTACATCACGCGGATGTACTGCGCACGCTCGGGCACTTCGATGCCCAGCAGCTTTTCGATGGCCAGGCAGTAGGCGTGCTCGTTGCACATCATCGACACATAGTCCAGCCGGTCCATATAGGGCAAGGACTGGATGTAGGTCTTGGACTCGGCCAGTTTTTCGGTGGCGCGGTGCAAAAGGCCGATGTGGGGGTCGGCTCGCTGGATGACCTCACCGTCGAGCTCCAGCACCAGGCGCAACACGCCGTGCGCAGCCGGATGCTGGGGGCCGAAGTTCAGGGTGTAATTCTTGATGTCCGCCATGTTCGTCTCGTGGGCCGGCCGCTCAATGCAGCCCGCCGTAGGGTTCTTCGCGGATGATGCGCGGCGTGATCTCTCGGGTCTCGATCGTCACGGGCTGGTAGATGACCCGCTTTTGCTCCGCGTCGTAGCGCATCTCCACGTGCCCGGTGACTGGGAAATCCTTGCGGAACGGGTGGCCGATGAAGCCGTAGTCGGTCAACAGGCGCCGAAGGTCGTTGTGGCCCTCGAAGAGGATCCCGTATAGGTCAAAGGCCTCACGCTCGAACCAGTTCGCTGCGCTCCACACCTCATTCACGCTGGCCACCAGGGGCTGCTCGTCCTGCGGGCAAAAGGTGACCACGCGCAGGCGCCAGTTGTGCGCCACCGACAGCAGGTGCAACACCACGGCGAATCGCGGCCCCTCATGCGCACCGTCCTTGTAGCCGCTGTAGTCCACGCCACACAGGTCCATGAGCTGTTCGAACCCCAGTTCGGCGTCGTCGCGCAAGCGCTGGCAAACGGATAGGTAGTCTGCCGCTCGCACGGTGAGCGTCACCTCGCCCAAGCGGCAGTCCAGGGACTGCACGTGCGCGCCCAGCGCAGCTTGAAGCGCGGCTTGCAGGCGTTGGAGTTTTTCTGACATGGGGTTCCTCAGGGCGGGTACGGCTGCCGTTCGGGGTACTGCGTTGGGGTTCTGCGGTGGTGGTCGTGTGCGGTGCAGGACAGGCGGTGACGACACCGCTCAGCGGGCGATCGTGTTTTCCCGCCGGATCTTGGACTGCAGCTGCAGAATGCCGTAGAGCAGGGCCTCAGCCGTTGGGGGGCAGCCCGGCACATAGACATCCACCGGCACGATGCGGTCGCAGCCGCGCACCACCGAATAGCTGTAGTGGTAGTAGCCGCCACCATTGGCGCAGGAGCCCATGGACAAGACCCAGCGCGGCTCGGCCATTTGGTCGTAGACCTTGCGCAGTGCCGGCGCCATCTTGTTGCACAAGGTACCCGCCACGATCATCAGATCGGACTGCCGGGGCGACGGCCGGAACAGCATGCCGAAACGGTCGATGTCGTAGCGGGAAGCGCCCGCATGCATCATTTCCACCGCACAGCAGGCCAAGCCGAAGGTCATGGGCCACAAGGAGCCCGTTTTAGACCAGTTGACCAGCTTGTCCACCGAGGTGGTCACAAAGCCTTCTTTGAGTACGCCTTCAATGCCCATGATTCACTCCCAGTCCAGCGCGCCCTTCTTCCATTCGTACACCAGGCCAACGACCAGGATGCCGAGGAAGACCATCACCGCCCAAAAACCCGTGGGGCCGATGTCGCGCAGCGAAACCGCCCACGGAAAGAGGAAGGCGATTTCGAGGTCAAACAGAATGAAGAGGATGGCCACCAAGTAGTAGCGCACATCGAACTGCATGCGGGCGTCTTCGAAGGCCTCGAAGCCGCATTCGTAGGGGGAGTTTTTCGCTGCATCTGGGCGGTTTGGGCCCATGATGAAGCCGATGACCTGGGGCGCGATGCCGATGGCCGTGCCCACCAGAATGAACAGGATGATGGGCAGGTACTCTTGCAGGTTCATGTTTACAACCGACTTCAGTCCGCCCGGCACTGGCCGGACGCAAAAAAGGCGCGTGGAGAATCCCCCGATTCCCTCAGCGCGCCCGCCTGTCCCGATTGGCAGCTCCGCTGCACTGGGCGCTCGGCGCCACCCTCCGGGGTCACGCCGAATTTGACTCGACTCGACTTTCGTCTTCTTGTTCTTGGTGCCGTCGGCGAGACTCGAACTCGCACAGCTTTCGCCACTACCCCCTCAAGATAGCGTGTCTAC
>RGEP01000002.1 GCA_009918225.1 Betaproteobacteria bacterium
GGTGCTGTGCCCCTTGACGGGCGGCATCGGCATCCTCTTGACCGGAACGGTGGTGGACAACTGGTACCTGTGGGCGGTCAAGCACGGTGTAGCGCCCCCGTACCCCGCGGTCTATCCCTCACCGGTTGACCCGGCCACGCTGATCCAGCCGCGCTGATCCACGGAGCACCACACCATGAACTTCATGCAAAGACTGGCCACCACCGTGGCCGCATTGGGCGCGGTGCTGGCCCTGACCGGATGCGAACGCGGCGCGCCTTTTGAGCGCCCACCGGTGGACTCGGTGCAATCGGGCTACCGCGGAACCGGCATGCTGCAGGTGTACAACCCGCGCATCCTGGAGCCCCAGATCGAGCAGAACCAGCCGCCGGCCGCCTTGCCCCCGGCGCCTTCAGAGGGGCCCAAGGCTTCTCAGGTCTACCAGAACGTCAAGGTCTTGGGCCACCTCAGCGCCGCTGAGTTTGTGCGCCACATGACGGCCATTACCGCTTGGGTGGCCCCCAACGAAGGCTGTACGTATTGCCACAACCCGGCCAACTTTGCGGAAGACTCCAAGTACACCAAGGTGGTGGCGCGTCGCATGATTCAGATGACGCAACACATCAACGTGGATTGGCAGCAGCACGTCTCCAACACCGGTGTGACCTGTTACACCTGCCACCGCGGCAAGAACGCGCAGAACACGGCCGACCAGGCTTCGGTGAAGGGCGCATCGCTGCCCTACGACCACTACACCGAGTACTTCAAGGAAGCCAAGCCCATTCGCGTGGCGGGAACCACCGCCCTGCCCACTGGAAATCGCTCCAGCATCCAGCAAGGCGAGTTCACCTATGGCCTGATGATGCACATGTCCGATTCGCTGGGCGTGAACTGCACCTATTGCCACAACTCACGCTCCTTCGGCGACTGGAGCCAAAGCCCACCGCAGCGCACCACGGCGTGGTACGGCATCCGCATGGTTCGAGACCTCAACCTCGAATACATGGAAGACCTGACCAGTGTGTTCCCTGCAGAGCGCAAGGGTCCGCTGGGCGATGTGGCCAAGGTCAACTGCGCCACCTGCCACCAGGGCGCCTACAAGCCCCTGTATGGCGCCAAGATGGCCAAAGACCACCCCGAGCTGACCACCTTGGTTCAGGTGGTGGCTGGGGCCGGCACCGGTGGTGGTGCGGGTGATGCCAAGGCGGTAAAGGCTGCAGCCGAAGCAGTGGCCGGCGCCAAACCGGCGGCCAACCGTTGAGCCTCGCTTCATGACCCAGACCGGCGGCTGAGCCGCTGGTCGCAGTACCCACATCAAAGGCAGTACCCGATGAGTGTTTCCCACCACCCGGACATCGCGGTGGTGGTGCTCATGGAGTACCGAACCGGTCTGCATCTCCTGTGGGGATGGGGCCGGTTTTTGTTTGGGCGCTTTGCCTTGCAGCGCTGGCCTGGGCTGCGCTTTGCCAAGGTCATGGGCAGCGGCCATGAAGGGGGCTTCGGCCTGCGTCCGAGCTTGACCCGCCAAGGCCTGTTCTGTGTGTTTGCAGGCCACCAGGCGGCGGATGCCTTCTTGGACTCGCCCTGGCTGAGTCGGATGGAGCCCCATGTCAAGACCTGCCGCTGGCTCAAGCTGGAGGCCTATTCCAGCCGTGGGCAGTGGTCGGGGCATGAGATCAGGGCCAGCGCAGAACCGCCCGTGGATGAGCCCGTGGTGTCCTTGACCCGCGCTTCAATCCGCTGGTCTCAGACCCTGCGCTTTTGGCGCATGGCGCCCCCCGCCGAACAGGCCCTGGCGCAGGCCGGCGGCTGCCGGCTGTCCGTGGGCTTGGGTGAAGCACCGGTGGTCCGCCAGGCCACCCTCAGCGTCTGGGACTCGGTGGCGGCGATGAATGCCTATGCCCGCAGCGGCGCTCATCAACAGGCCATCCGCGCGGCCTACGACGGCCGGCACTTCAGCGAGTCCATGTTCGTGCGCTGGCGTCTGCTGGCTCAAGGGGGGCGCCGTGCCAACTGAGCTTGCGGGCCTTGCGACAAGCACACCAAGCATGGGGGCACGCGACCGCGCGGTGGTGGTGGGGGCCGGTATGGGAGGCTTGGCCTGCGCTTTGGCTCTGGCCCGGCGCGGCTTGCAGGTGACGCTGCTGGAGTCCTCCGCCGGCCCGGGCGGCAAGATGCAGCCCTTGTCGGTGGGCGGCGCCGTGATCGATTCCGGTCCGACGGTTTTCACCATGCGGTGGGTGTTCGAGCAGCTCTTCGATGAGGCCGGTGCGTCTTTTGCCGAGCGCGTGCCGTGTGAGCCGCTGGGTGTTCTGGCGCGTCACGCATGGCGCGGCACCGATCAGCGGCTGGACCTGTGCGCTGACACAGCCGATTCTCAAGCCGCCATCGAGGCCTTCAGTTCGGTGGCCGAGGGACAGCGCTTTCAGGCCTTCTGTCAGGAGGCGCAGCGCCTCTATCGCCACCTGGAGGGCCCCTACATCCGATCGGAGCGGCCTTCCATGTTCAGCCTGATGAAGGACCTCGGACCAGGGGGCTTGTTGGCGCTCACCGGTTTGGGTCCGTTCCGTTCACTCTGGGCGGCCTTGTCCAGGCGTTTTGCAGATCCACGGCTTCAACAGCTGTTTGGCCGCTATGCCACGTACTGCGGGGCTTCGCCCTGGCAGGCACCCGCCACCCTGATGCTGATCGCCCAGGTGGAAATGGACGGGGTGTGGGCGGTTCGGGGTGGCATGGGGCGCCTGGCCGCCGCGATGGCCGATCTGGCCACGGAGCGTGGTGTGGTGCAGCGCTACGAGACGACCGTTTCGGAAATCGTGGTCGAGGGCGGGCAGGCCCGAGGGGTGCGCCTGGCCACTGGCGAAGTCTTGAGGGCTGACACGGTCGTCTTCAATGGTGATGCCCACGCCCTGGCCCTGGGCCATTTGGGTGCTGCCAGTGACGTGGCCGCCGCACCGCGCCCCCAGGCCCAGCGCTCGCTTTCGGCCATGACCTGGAGCGTGCACGCACCAACGCAGGGGTGGCCCCTGACCCGCCACAACGTCTTTTTTGACCGCGATTACCGCAGCGAGTTTCGCGACATCTTCGGCGCAACGCGTTTTCCCCAGCAGCCCACCGTGTACGTGTGTGCCCAGGATCGGCAAGACCAAGGCCTGATGGACGCAGTGCCGCCTGGCGGCTGCGAACGGCTGTTGGTGTTGGTCAACGCGCCAGCCTGTGGCGATGAACAGCCGGGACCCAGCCGGGCCCGCGAGCAGGAGATGCAGTCATGTCAGGACCGAACCTTCGAACTGCTGAACGCTTGCGGGCTGCAGGTGCACCGTCAACGGGGACGCGAGCAGCGCACGACCCCCTGGGACTTCGAGCGGCGCTACCCGGGCTCGGCAGGCAGCCTCTACGGACCAGCCACCCACGGCTGGATGTCGGCCTTTCGCCGGGGCTCAGCGCGCACGCCGATAGCGGGGCTCTTCCTGGCGGGGGGCAGCGTGCATCCGGGCCCGGGGGTTCCGATGGCCACGATGTCGGGGCGCCTGGCCGCCGCAACCGCGATGGCTCACCTCGATTCGACCAGCCCGTTGCGCCGGGTGGTTATCTCTGGTGGTATCTCGATGCGGTCAGCGATGACGGCCGGCATGCCCTGACCATCATTGCCTTTGTCGGCAGCGTGTTCTCGCCCTACTATGCGCGGGCCTTCAAACGCCTGGGTGCAGCGGTCGATCCACAGGACCATGTCTGCATCAATGTGGCGTTCTACGGGGCGGGCGGTCACCGGTGGGCGATGACCGAACGCAGCAGCCGGCACCTGGCCCGCTCGGCGACCCACTTCCAAGTGGGGCCCAGTGACTTGTCTTGGAACGGTCGATGGTTCGAGTTGAACTTTGATGAGCGCGAGTGCCCCTGGCCTGCACGCCTAAAAGGGCGGATTCGAGTGCATCCCAGTGCCTTCACTGCTTTTCGTGCCGACCTGGACGAGCAGGGCCTGCACCGTTGGGGCCCCATCGCCCCCTGCGCTCGTGTGGAGGTCGACCTCGGCCCTGGAGCATCCACCTGGAGCGGCCAGGGCTACTTTGACTCCAACGATGGGGATGAGCCCATCCACCGACCCTTTGAGCGATGGGACTGGTCACGCAGTGCCAGCCCCAGCGGCCATACCGCGGTGCTCTACGACGTGCAGTGCAAATCAGGTGCCGAGCGCTTGGTGCTGCAACGCTTCAGCCCCCAAGGGGACAGCGAGTCCTTCGAAGCCCCTCCACGGCAGCGCTTGCCCACCACCGCTTGGGGCATTGCACGCAGCACGCGCAGCGACCTGGGCTCAAGCCCCCGGGTTCTGAAGGTCTTCGAAAACACGCCGTTTTATGTCCGCGACCTGCTGAGCTCGACCGTCTTGGGGGAGACGGGGCATTCGGTGCACGAGTCCTTGGATGCGCGGCGCTTGGCCGCCTGGCCGGTGCAAATGATGTTGCCATTTCGGATGCCGCGCCGGCGCTAAGCGGATGCCGCACCGCCGCTACGGGCGCTGCTCAGGGGTCTGCGAATCACCCTCGGCCTGTGCCTTCAAGGCGGCCTCCCGTTCGCGCGCCCTTTGGGCCTGCAGCTGCTCGCGATCACGCTTGACCGAGCGCAGCTGCCACCAGCCAAAGGCCAGAGCCCCGCCGAAGACCAAGACGCCTTCGATCAGGATCAGCGGCCAGTGTGCACTGTCCATGTGGCGGAGGCAGCCAAGCCCTGCGGTGTGCTGCCAGCGGTCGACGCGAGGGCAGGAGCCACTGAAGGGGAAGCCAGGCCGTTTCGGCGCAGGCGCTCCGCCTCTCGACGTTCGAACAGGTCGATGAGCCACACCACCCGGCCATCATCGTCGGACTCCTCACCCAGGTCGCGGGCATCCACCGGGTCGGCTTGCACGGCTGCATCCACGAGGAACTGGGTGGCCTGCAGTGCCGGCTCCCAACTGCCTTCAGGGCCTGCAGCGCGCCGTGGCCGTGTGGGGCTGGTCAAAGCCTTGCCCACCAGCAGGAGCTTGCGGCGGCTTGAGACCACGGCACGGCTGTCCACCGAGTTGAGCCCTTTGCGCTCCAGCTCACGGCCGATCTCGGCGTACACCAGTCCCGCTGCGCGAATGGCCGCTTGGCAGTCTTTGGGCAACAGCCCGATACCGGTATCGGCCCGTTTGTACAAGCGGTCGGCTTCGTCCAGCAGCCGCTTGACCACCCGGGCGATGGCGTCATTGAACAACGGTTGAGCCAGCCAACCGTCTGGGTCCAGGCCTTCTTCGCGCATCCATTGGCGAGGCAGGTACAAACGACCCGCTCGAGCGTCCTCGCCGACATCTCGCGCAATATTGGTCAGCTGCATGGCCACACCCAGGTCGCAGGCGCGGGCCAGGGCGGCGGCGCTGCGCACGCCCATGATCAGGGTCATCATCGCCCCAACGGTGGAGGCCACGCGCGCGGCATAGGCCTGCAACGCTTCAACCGTTTCGTAGCGGCGCTGTTGCGCATCCCAGCTGAAGCCCTCCAGCAGAGCATCCAACAAGGCCCGCGGAATGTGGTGTTGGTGCACCACCATGGCCAGCGCCAGGTCCGATTCCAGTTGGTGGGGGTGGGCTCGATAGACGGCATCCAAGCGCTGCTGAAGCTCGATGGCGGCGGCCGATTTGTCCGCACCGTCATCGATCAGGTCATCGGCCACGCGGCAAAACGCATACAGCGCTGTAAGCGCTTTGCAGCAGCAGGGGTTCCAGTCCGAAGGCCGCGCCCTTGTAGGACAGCAAACGGTCTTGAAAGTCCAACGGGGTGGTCACACGAGAGGTGACGATGTGTGCGCCCAAATCCGGCAGCACGGTGCGCTCCAAGGCTTCCTGCACCGACTGACGGTAGCGCTCGGCCGTGGCGGGCCAGTCGGTTCCGCTGTCCAGGTGGGGCACGGGTGACAAGGCGTAGAAGGTGTCGCAGCCCGGTGGCGCCATGCTGGGATCGCTGGCGCTGGGGCGGTGCAGGTACAGGCTGAAGTCCGGTGCCAAGCGGTGCCGCTTGAAGATGTCTTTGAGCAGTTCGCGGTAGCGGGGCCCCAGCACCAGCATGTGGTGGGGCACGTCCTCATAGCGCCGGTTGGTGCCGAAGTACCACACGAACAGGCTCATCGAGTAGCGGCCCTTCTCAATGCGCCGATCGCTCCAGTGCCGTCGATGCTCAGGCGCAATGAGGTTCTTGTAGGTCCAGGCCACATCGGCGTTGCACACCACGAGATCGGCCTGGACCTGCTGCCCATTGGCCAGCTCAACGCCCTGGGCCCGGCCCTGGCTGACCAGAATCTGCCGTACTTCACTGTTCAGGGCAATGGCATTGCCTTGGCCACTGATGAGCTGCGCCAGCCCCTGCGCCAAGGCGCCCGTTCCCCCCATGGCCCAGTGCACGCCCCAGCGTTTTTCCAGCGCATTGATCAAGGCGTAGGCTGAAGTCACCGAGAAGGGGTTGCCACCGATCAGCAGGGGATGAAAGCTGAAGACGATGCGCAACTTGGGGTTGCGCAGGTAGCTGGCCACGCGGTCGTAGATCGGTGTCCAGGCACGCATGCGCACCATCGATGGAATGGCCGAGAGCAGGTCGCCCACGCTGTCGAAGGGAACCGTGCCCAGGCCTTCAAAACCCAAGCGGCGGCATTTCTCGGCGTAGGCCATGAAGCGGTCATAGCCCTCGACATCCTCGGGGGCGAAACGCGCCACTTCGTCGCGCATGCGCAGGGTGTCGCCGCAGTAGTCGAAGTGCGAGCCATCATCAAAGCGGATCCGATAAAACGGGTCCATGGCCTTGAGCGTGACGTGGTCGCTCATGCGCTGGCCGCACAGCGTCCAGAGTTCTTCGAGCAGATGCGGGGCCGTGATGATGGTGGGGCCAGCGTCGAAGGTAAAGCCGTCTTGCCGCCAGACGGCTGCGCGGCCACCCACCTGATCAAGCTTCTCCAGAACCGTGACCCGATAGCCCTTGGCACCCAGCCGAACCGCGGCGGCCAAGCCACCAAAGCCGCTGCCGATCACGATGGCATGGGGGCGCGCATCCTCGGGCCCTAGGGACGAGCCCCAGGAGGCCTGGGGTAGGCCCTGTTCAGGCCGAACGGGCGTGTAGTAGCTTTTCATCACGTTGGATCCTCAGGTGAGAACCGTTGGATCCCGTTGGGGCGGGCTGCGGTGAACCGCCGACCAATCCATCGGCGGGGGATGCTTCGCTGCTCGCGCTCGGTGCATCGGGGCGGTGGCGCAAGGCCCAGCGCCACAAGGCACTTGGGCTGATCGGCAACACCAACATCCAGTGCTCGAGCACGCCCATGGCCAGCATGGTGGCCACCAGGAGCTTGCCAATGGCCGAGGCACTGCCGGGCTCGGCATGCATCGCACCCATGACGAGCCAAACCACCACGGCCGTGGCCAGGCTGATGGACCAGGGCATCAGCAGGTTCATCGGGGCCTTGCGGAAATAGTGCTGGAGGTAGTTCAGGTGGCTGGGCAGAAACTCCAAGCCCAGGTTGCGCACCCCCAGGAACAGGTTGAGCTTGGCGCTGGCCCGCATGCACCACAGCCCCGCAAACGTCCACAGGCCCACATGGTTGGCCTGGTTCCAGGTCAAGGCCGCCAGCAGGCTCAAGGACAAGAGCAGCCACAGCTCATGCCACAGGATCACCTGAACGGCCTGCAGGGCCTGGCGCCACCGAGAGCAGCCTTCGCTGTGTCCCCACTTGCGCGGTCCGGTGATCCAGCCGGTGAGGAAAGACAACTCATGCCAGCCCCACAGCAGCAGGGCACACGTGAAGGCGCAGTAGGCGCCTGAAACCGTCGTTTGTGAAGCCGTGTGGGCGAGCCCCATGAGGGCACCGATGGCCAGCATGCTGGAGATCACCAGGCTCCAGCGGAAGGTGCGGTGCGGCAATCCATCGAGCAAGATCACCACGCCGGTGCTGAACCACCAGATGAAGATGGCGAACACCGCCGGCAGCAGCCATTCAAACATGGTCGGCGTGCTCCCCGCGCTTCATGATGGGGTGTTTCACCACGCCGGTTGCATCCGCACCTGCTGCGGCAGGTCGTGTGATTTCACCGGCAGGGTGTACAGCCGCAAGAAGGTCCAGCCTGCGGCCACTGCATAGCCTGCGCGTTGGAGTTGACCGATCACGCCGCCGCGCTCTTGGGCTGCTTGCATGCTGCGCGAAAGGTGCACCAGGCGATTCATACCGGCCCTGAACGCCGGGCTGTCCAGGTCCAGGGTGATGGGGAACACCTGCCGGCTGATTTCGGAGGTGATCTGCAGCACCTGCCAGTCGTACTCGGTGGAGTCCAGGCCCATGGCGTTGTGCAGCATCGGCCGGGTGTGGTCTCGCACGTACATGGTGGCGTACACCGCCAGCAGGAAGAATCGAATCCAGAGCTTGTTGCCGCCCTGAAGCAGATGCGGATTGGCGCGCATGATCAAAGCGAACGATTCCCCATGGCGGAATTCGTCGTTGCACCAGCGCTCGAACCACCGAAAGATCGGGTGGAACCGCTTGTCCGGATGGCGCTCGAGTTGCCGGTAGATGCTGATGTAGCGGGCGTAGCCGATCTTCTCCGAGAGGTAGGTCGCGTAGAAGATGTACTTGGGCTTGAAGTAGGTGTAGCGCTTGGTTCGCTTGAGGTCGCCCAAGTCGATTCCGATGCCGAAGTCACGCAAAGACTGGTTGATGAACCCCGCATGGCGAGACTCGTCGCGGGCCATGAAGCGCATCAATTGCTTGATGTCGGGGTTGTCGACATGCTTGGCAATCTCGTTGTACAGGATGCAGCCTGAAAACTCCGAGGTCACCGAGGTGATCAGAAAGTCCACGAACTCCTTGCGCAGCTCGGGGGTCAGCGCAGCCAGGCTGGCGCGCGCCTCCTCACCAAAGGCGGCATCGCGCTGGAAGTGGTCGTGGTTGTTGTCGCCTTCGTACTCGGCCATCATGGCGTCCCACTCGGCCCGAACAGGCGACACGTCGATGGCGTCCATGGCCTTGAAGTCGGTGGTGTAGAAGCGCGGACTCAGCAGGGTGGTTTCCTTGGCCTTGCGCGAGGCGTCATCCGAGCTGGCGAATCCCGGTGCGGCAATGGCGCTGGGCATGGCTTGGCGTTCGGTGCTCATGGGCTTTCCTTCTGAATCAATCGTGCAAAACTGCCGGCATGCTGGGGACCGAAGGACTCCAGGTCCAGTCGCGTGCCGGTTTGGGGGTCAATCAGCGTCAAACGACCGTCTTGTCGTTGGTGCAATTCAAAGGGTGCCTGCGGCCCGATCTGTCGGCGCATCCGGTCATGGCTGAGCACCCGCAGCGCGCCGCGCAGAAACCCGGCTTCACCCTCTACAAGCGCCACCCGTTCATCGCGAATCCCGTCGCGCACTTCAATCGACCCGTCGGGCAAGTCGAGAAAGCGCAGCGAGATCACCCGCACGCTGGGCGCATCGGGATGGCGAATCTCCATGCCCGACCAGCGAACCGCCGCCACGATCAGCACCGTGATCAGCAAAAGGCTGCCCAAGATGGCCAAAGCAGCCGGCGGCACCAAGGGGGCTTCGTGGGCGTGGTGGCTGGACATGGGGGTGCGTGCGCCTTCAGGCCTGATGGGCCGGCGTGTGAAGGCCGGAATGCTGCCGGGATGCACCTGCATCGGCCGAGGGCAATGCACGCAGGCCGCGGGCCTGAGACCAGGCCTCGGTCAGCAGGGTCGCCACCTCTTGTGCACCCTGAATGCCGCGCAGCGTGGGCTGCGGATGCCGAACATGCCAGGCCCTGGCGTGCGGCCACAGCTGCAAATAGGGGATGCGCGAGGCCGGTTCAATTTCCAGCGACACATCGCCATGCCCGGCCTCGCTTTGGCGCAGGTTGGCGCCCATGATTCGGCTGTAGGGAATGTTGAAGGTCACCGTGAGCACGATGCCGATGCGCATCACGACCCGCCTGTTGGTCAAGGTGTACAGCGTGTGCCGTGCACTCAACCAGGCCAGGGCCCAGACGATCAGCAGGCCACTGACGGCCAGCACCAGGAACGGTGCCATGCCCTTGGCCAAATCCAAGCCGGCCAAGCCATCCTCAACCAGGAACGCCAAGCGCAGCACGCCGATCAGGCCGAAATAGAGCGCCAGCTTGCGCAGGTGAAAGGCTTCTCGGGCCAGCACGCGCCATTGCGGCGCGCCTTGCCAAAGGATGCGCTCACCCTGGGGCAGTTCTTCGGGCAGGCCCGGAACCGGCTCTTCATCGTGCTCCTGCAGCAGCCCAGCCGAGTGGCTGTGGCGCTGCGGGAGCTGCTCGGGGGTGCTGCGGACCGGCCTCATACCAACGGCTCGGCCCTGGAGGGTTCAGCGTAGAGGGTGCCGCCACCGAAGTAGCCCATGACCTTTTCCTCTTCCAAGAAGGTGATTTGGTCGGGGCTCTTGAGCGCGGGCACCTCTTCAAACTGGTGGCCCAGCACCGCCTGCACCTTCACGCCCGAGCGGGTGATGCGGCAGAAGGGCATCGGCACCATCACCCGACGGCCGTGGGGCGTTTGCACCTCGAGGTATCGGAACATCACCTCGGCGGTGTCGATCCACAGGTCGGTGATCACGCCACCGGCCTCGTCGTCGGCACCCACGATGGTCATGCCACGCGGGTCTACGTCCTGATGGGCCACCTGGTAGTCGGTGGCCACCCGCAGCGGAATGATCTTGACCTTGCCGTCCCAGGTGAGGTCGGGTACGTCTGCCCGGCGGGCATAGGCGCCGGGGCCAATGCCGTCGAGCATCGGGTTGCCCGTGGGCACCAGGGGCGCGCCCTTCCAGGGATGGGCGGGCACGGCGGCCAGGTTCACCTCATGGTCATGGATGACATGGGTCGGCTGTGTGGCTTCGCCACCGTGGGCCAAGAGAAAAGTCTTGGGCTCCGGCACTGGCCAGCCCATGATCTTCTGCTGGCGTGCGCCGTCGTCGATCATGGGATAGCCCTCGCGGTGGCTTTCCTTTTGAAGATAGACGATCAACCCGAAGAAGAAGGCCCAAAACAGATACAGCACAAGCTGCGCCACATCGACGTACTGCGTGATGGCTCCGGTTCCCATAAGAATCTCCTCGATGACGACCTAGCCGGGGAATTCAGCCAGGCCAAACTTGCCGGCTGGTGCCGGCTCGGTACTGCGGGTGCGCAGTCGCACCAAGGGCCCCAGGGCAATCAGGGCCAGGAACAACAAGAACAACTCAATGGCGTACACCGTGCCGTAGCCGGTGGCCGGGTGTTGCAGGGCTGGGCCGAAAGACCCATCGGCCGCCAGGGCAGCCGCGGCGTCGCGTACCGTGCCGCCCAGCCCCACGGCCAGGCCTGCCGCGGTGGCTTGCACCGCGCCCCACGCGCCCAAGGCAAACCCGGCATGCTCCTGAACCTCCAGGTCCATGGCCGCGGTGAGGGTGGAGACGGCAAATAGGCCGGCGCCGAAGCCCACCAGCACGGTGCCGATGCGAAACATCCAAGCCGAGTCGGCTGGTGCAGCAAACAGCACCAGCGAAAAACCCGGCAGCCCGATCAACAGGCCCAAGCCGGCGATGCGCAATGCGTCGCGGCCCTGTGCAAGCCAACGCGCCGACCAAGCAAAGGCGGCCAAAGACCCGCCAGCCAACAGTGCGGTCAGGGCCGATGTTTGTCCCACGCTCAGCCGCAGGATTTCGCCGCCATAGGGTTCCAGGACGATCTCTTGCATATTGAAGGCTGCCGTTCCCAGGCCCACGGTCCACAGAAAGCGGCGTGAGGCGGGGCGCTGGATGAACCGTTGCCACAGGGCACGGAAGGGCAGGGGGGGATCTTGGGCCAAGCGATGCCGGCGGGTCGGGTCGCGGGCCTCTTGTTTCCAGCTCGCGGTCACATTCAGCACCACGATCAACACCGCCACGCCTTGCACCAGCTGGATCAGCTTGGTGCCGCTGAAGTCTTCCAGCGCGGCGCTGAACAGCAGACCGCCACCCACCATGCCGAGCAAGAGCAGCACGTACAGCAGCGCCACCACGCGCGGCCGTACCTGTTCGGGCGCGATGTCGGTGGCCAAGGCCAGGCCGGCTGTTTGCGTCGTTTGCATGCCCAAACCCACCAGCAGGAAGGACAGCGCGGCCGCAATCTGGCCGACCCAGGCCAGGCCCAGTTCGCCTTCACCGGTGAGCACCATCAGCGCAAAGGGCATGATGGAAAAGCCTGCAAACAACAAGAAGGTGCCCATCCAAAGGTAGGGCACCCGGCGCCATCCGATGGCTGAGCGGTGCACGTCCGAGCGGTAACCGATAAGCGTGCGAAACGGCGCAGCGAGGATGGGCAGGCTCACCATCAGGGCCACCAGCCAGGCCGACATGCCCAACTCAACGATCATCACCCGGTTGAGCGTGCCCACCAACAAGGCCCCCGCCATCCCCACGGAGACCTGAAACAGGCTGAGCCGAAGCAAACGCCCCAAGGGCAGGGCCTGCGAAGCTGCATCAGCAAACGGCAGCACGCGCGGCAGCACGGCTCGCAGCCATTGCTCGAGCGCGGGGGGCAGGGGTGGGCGCAGGCGTGACATATGGGGCTTCAGCGGCGGCGCAGCTCCATGGCTTGAGAGATGTAGAAGCCACCCTGAACACGGTGGGTGCGCGAGGCGCACCACTTTGAAAAGCGGGGGTCCTCGACCACGGTGCGCAGCAGCAGTGACTCCGCCAACGGCACGATCATGGGCGCCCGGTCGCCGCGCGGAAACAGCGAGCCGATCTTGTGCATCACGCTCAACACCGGCGTGCGCGGTGCGAAGGTGAAGACCACGGAGTCCGCGGTGCGTTCGATCAGCGTGGCCAGTACACGCTGCACATCGGCGTGGCCGTAATGGATGATCGAATCCATGCACACCACATGGTCGAAGTGGCCGTGTGCCGGGTCGAGCATGTCGCCGGCGTGGAATTCAATGTGACCACCGCTGCTGGCCTTGACCTCGGCGCGTTCGGCTTGGGTGCGCTCGCGGGCCAGGTCGACCAGGGTGGGAGACAGGTCGATGGCGACCACCTCGGCGCCACGCCGGGCCGCTTCCATCGCCAAGGCCCCGGTGCCGCATCCCGCATCCAACACCCGGCGCCCGCGCAGGTCATCCGGCAACCACGACAGCAAGGTTTGCCGCATGCGGTCGCGCCCGGCGCGCACCGTGGCGCGCACGCGGCTGACCGGGGCATCCGACGTCAGCCGGGCCCAGGCCGCTGCTGCGGTCCGATCGAAGTAGTGTTCGATCTCACCGCGGCGCTGAACATAGCTTTGCCCCAGCATCAGTCAAACCCCAAGAGGTCAAAGATTTCGCGGTCTTTGAGCGCGCTGGCGGTGATCGGGTCGGTACCCGCCCACAGGCGCGCGGCCAAGCGCAGGTATTCCTGCTGAACCGCTTCCAGTTCGGGAGAGGGCTCCATCTCGAACAGCGTGGCCTTCTTCAGGCGGCTGCGTCGAATCACGTCCAGGTCTCGGAAGTGCGCCATGGTCTCCAGGCCCACGCGGTCGTTGAATTTTTGAATCTGGTCGGTGTCCGCGCTGCGGTTGGCGATCACGCCGCCCAGGCGCACGTTGTAGTTCTTCGCCTTCGCACCGATGGCCTGCACGATTCGGTTCATCGCAAAGATCGAGTCGAAGTCGTTGGCGGTGACGATCAAGGCGCGGTCGGCGTGCTGCAAGGGCGCTGCAAAGCCACCGCACACCACATCGCCCAACACATCAAAGATCACCACATCGGTGTCTTCCAAGAGGTGGTGCTCCTTGAGGAGCTTGACCGTTTGGCCCACCACATAGCCGCCGCAGCCGGTACCCGCGGGCGGGCCACCGGCTTCCACGCACAGCACGCCGTTGAAGCCCTCGTAGACGAAGTCCTCGGGCCGCAGCTCTTCGGGGTGGAAGTCCACGCTTTCCAGCACATCGATCACGGTGGGCACCATGCGCTTGGTCAGCGTGAAGGTGGAATCGTGCTTGGGGTCGCAGCCGATCTGCAACACACGCTTGCCGAGCTTGGAGAAGGCCGCGCTGAGGTTGCTGGAGGTGGTGCTCTTGCCGATACCGCCCTTGCCGTACACCGCAAACACCTTGGCGGTGCCGATCTTCAGTGCCGGGTCCATCTGCACCTGCACCGAGCCCTCGCCGTCTGGTGGTGTGCCCGTCGGACGGGGACCGCGGCCAATTTGGCCCACGGGAATCTGCGTGGTGGTGGTCAAGTGCCTGCTCCTTCATAAACACCCTCGAGCCGGTCCTCGAGTTCTTCACCCGCACGCCGCAAGGCGTTGAGGGTGGCTTCGTCCGGTTGCCAATAGTTGCGTTCGTACGCCTCCAACAAGCGGTTGGCCACCCGCGCCGACGCGGTCGGGTTCAGCCGTGCCAGTCGGTCCCGCATGGCGGGGTCCAACATAAAGGTTTCGCTGAGCTGCTGGTACACCCAGGGCTGCACTTGTCCAGTGGTGGCCGACCAGCCCAAGGTGTTGGTCACATGCACTTCGATCTGACGCACGCCCTCGTAGCCGTGTTTGAGCATGCCTTCGTACCACTTCGGGTTGAGCATGCGCGTGCGGGTTTCCAGCGCCACCTGTTCGCTCAGGGTGCGCACCGTGCCGCCGCCATGGGTGTCGCGGGTTTGGTCACCGATGTAGACCGGCGCCACCGGCGCATCGCCGCCCTTGGCCCTTTGGATGGCCTTGCTCACGCCGCCCAAGGTGTCGAAATAGGTGTCGATGGTCGTCACACCCAGTTCCACGGACTCCAGGTTTTGGTAGGCCATGCTGACATCGGCCAGCACACTCTTGAGCAGTTCGGCCTGTTGCATGGGCTTGCCCGATCGGCCATAGGCAAAGCCCTTGCGCCGGCTGTAGGTCTCGGCCAGTTCGTCGCCGTCGTCCCACTTGGCGTTGTCGACCAGGCTGCCGACATTGGCGCCATATGCCCCATCGGCATTGCCGAACACACGAAGAGAGGCGGTCTCCAGGTCACAGCGGTGCTGGGCCTGGTAGGCCAGGGCATGGCGCCGCACGGCGTTGAGCTCCAGCGGCTCATCGGCGGCGGCCGCCAGATAGGCCGCTTCAGCCAGGAGTTTGATCTGCAGGGGCAGGAGGTCGCGGAAGATCCCTGAGATGGTGATCACCACATCGATGCGGGGCCGACCCAGGGTCTGCAGGTCAATCAGTTCGGCGCCGGCCAAGCGTCCATAGCTGTCGAAGCGGGGCTTGGTGCCCATCAGCGCCAAGGCCTGGGCAATCGGGCCGCCCTCGCTCTTGAGGTTGTCCGTTCCCCACAAGACCAGGGCCACGCTTTCGGGCAGGGGATTGCCGTCGCTCAGGTGACGGGCCAACAGGCGCTGTGCCTGACGGGCGCCATCGCGCACCGCATAGGCGCTGGGAATGCGGAAGGGGTCAAAGCCGTGGAGGTTGCGCCCGGTGGGCAGGATCTCGGGCGAGCGCATCAGGTCCCCACCGGGGGCAGGCCGAATGAAGCGACCTTCCAGCCCTTTGAAGATGCCCTGCAGTTCAAAGTCATGCGCCAAGAGGCGGTCTGCATCGGCCA
Organism: Betaproteobacteria bacterium; assembly: GCA_009918225.1. GTDB lineage: Bacteria > Pseudomonadota > Gammaproteobacteria > Burkholderiales > Burkholderiaceae_C > RFTU01. The sequence continues at coordinate 15,538 of RGEP01000002.1, forward strand.
GCCGCTGCAGCAGGGCTTGGCCCTCGGGATCGACCGGCAGGCCCAGGCGGCGGTGCACCTCGTGGGCCGGGGTTCCGCTCACCAAGGCCTGTACCCATTCGCGCGGCGGGTGCGCGTCGTGGCTGGACTCGGCCAGGGCCATGAGCATGTCCACCCGTTCGGTCGGTGTTGGGGGTTGGCCCACCACATGCAAGCCATGTGGAATGAGCGTGTATTCCAGCTCCAAGAGTTTGTCGGCCAAGCCTGCCACGGCATCACCTTGCAGCCGATGCCAGGCCTCATCGGATTCGACCAACTGCAGCTCGACCGCCTGTTGTTGAATCAGACCCAGAAGGTCTTGGCCTTCTTCGCCCGACAGGGCCTCGGGCTCCAGCCCCCGGTAACGCTCCAGCGTGGCCTTGAGGTCGGCCAGGCCTTTGTACAGCTCGGCCTGGGCCACCGGCGGGGTGAGGTAGCTGATCAGCGTGGCGGCCGCGCGGCGCTTGGCGATCGTGCCTTCAGATGGGTTGTTCGAGGCATAGAGGTAGAGGTTGGGCAGGTCGCCGATGAGGCGATCCGGCCAGCAGCGACCGGTCATGCCGGTTTGCTTGCCGGGCATGAACTCCAGCGCACCATGGGTGCCGAAGTGCAGCACCGCGTGGGCATTGAAGTCTTCCTTGAGCCAGCGGTAGAAGGCGCTGAAGGCGTGCGTAGGAGCGAAGCCTTTTTCAAAGAGCAGCCGCATCGGGTCGCCTTCGTAGCCAAAGGCCGGCTGGATCCCCACGAACACCTGGCCGAACTGCTTGCCCAGAACCCAGATGTGGCGGCCATCGGACTGTTGGCGGCCGGGCGCAGGCCCCCATTGCGCCTCGATCTCGGCCAGGTGAGGCTCGCGGCGGACGTGTTCATCAGCCGATATGAGGGTGTGCACATTGGCCATCGCGCCATGGGCGGCCGCATTGCCCTCGATCAATTCCCGCCGCAGCTGGTCAACCGTCTCGGGTACCTCCACGGTGTAGCCCTGCTGCTTGAGCATGGTCATCGTGTTGTGCAGGGACTCAAAGACCGACAAAAAGGCGGCCGTGCCGGTATTGCCCGCGTTGGGCGGGAAATTGAAGACCACGAGCGCCACCCGCTTGTCGGCACGTCTCGTGCGGCGCAGGTCCACGAGGCGGCCCATGCGAGCGGCCAACATGTCGGCGCGCTCGATGCAGCTGTGCATGTCGTGGCTGTCGGGCGAGTTGTCGAAGGTGCAGCGGTGTGAACAGCCGGTGCAGGCCACCTTGCCGGCGCTGCCTCGGCCGCCAAACACCATGGCGCCGCTGGACCCGTCGAGCTCGGGGATGGCCACCATCATCGTGGCCTCGACCGGCAACAGGCCGCGGTCAGAGGCGCCCCATTGGTCCAGGGTCTGGAACTCGACCGGGTAAGAGGCGAAGTAGGGCACGTCCAAGCGCGCCAGCACATCTTCAGCGGCTTTGGTGTCGTTGTAGGCGGGCCCACCCACCAGGGAAAAGCCTGTCAAGGACAAGAGCGCATCAACCGTGCTGCGCCCATCCTTCATGTGGTACGCCTCAATGGCCGGGCGTGCGTCCAGGCCCGCTGCGAACGCGGGGATCACCCTCAGTCCGCGGGCTTCCAGCGCGGTGATGACGCCGTCGTAGTGGGCCGTGTTGCCGGCCAACAAATAGGAACGCATCAGCAACAGCCCGACCGTTCCACGCGTGCCGGTGGTGGCGGTGCTGGGAAGGGCCTCCAAGTCGCGTGTCATGCCGCTGCCACGGTCCGACCCGGCCAGGCGCGGGTGGTACAGGCCCACGTCGGGATACTCCACGGGCTCGGGTGGTTTGGCCAGGCCCTTGAGGGCTGCGCGCGGCCCGGCGGCATAGCGGTCCACCAGGAAGTGCACCATGGCCCCGATGTTGGCGTCCGAACCCGACAACCAGTACTGCAAACACAAAAAATAGGCTCGCACATCCTGGGCCGTGCCGGGGATGAACTTCAGGATCTTGGGCAAGCGGCGCAGCATCTTCATTTGCCGCTCGCCGGCGGTGGCCTTGCTGCCGCCCGCTTCACCGTCCTTGTGCTTGCCGCGCAGGTTCTTCAGAAAGGCCATCGCGCCGGTCTGGGGCGCTTGCATGTCGAACTTGCCCAAGCGCGTGAGTTTGGTGACCTCGGTGGCCGACAAGATGCAGACCATCGCGTCACAGCGCTCACGACGTGCCCTCAGGGCCGGCAGCACAGGGGTGTAGTGGTCCTCCATGAACAGCATGGAGGCGATGACGATGTCGGCGTCTTCGATGTCGCTGATGCAGGCCTGAAGGGCCGAAGGGCTGTCGCCCCATTCGGCGGCAGCATGCACCCTGAGGCTGACCCCGGGCAGCAGACCGGATAAGGATCGGTGTGCCCGTGCCGCTGCCGAGCTCAGGTGGCTGTCCATCGTGACGATGGTCACCTTCATCGCGGCAGCGCTGCGCGCCTCAACGGCTGAAATGGGCCTTGGCGTCATAAAGGGTTTCAACCGTGATGAGGGCGATCCCATGGTCCAGGGCATAGCGTTCGGTGTTGCGCTTGGCCTTGCCCCGCACGAAGAAGGGGATCTTTTTGAGCTCGAGCTCGCCATCGGGGGTCCAGCTCATGCTCGCGGGAGCCGTTGCAGTTGGCGTGGCTGCTGCGGACACCGTTGAGGTCTCCTCGGCCGGCTGGATGGGCTCGGCCATGGGCTGGCGCATCACACTGCCCAGGTGGGAGGGGGCAGCCTCTTGGTGAAACTCGAAGTCATCCTTGAACATGTGCAGGAGGTGTTCCTCCAGGCCCATCATCAGCGGGTGCACCCAGGTGTCGAAAAGAACATTGGCGCCTTCGAAACCCATCTGGGGCGCATACCGTGCAGGGAAGTCCTGCACATGGACCGGCGCCGAAATCACCGCACACGGGATGCCCAGGCGCTTGGCGATGTGGCGTTCCATCTGGGTGCCCAAGACCAGCTCGGGCTGCAGCGCCGCCACGGTCTCTTCCACTTCGAGATAGTCGTCGGTGATCAAAGCCTCCAGCCCCAATTCGGTGGCGGCTTCGCGGACGTCGCGGGCCTGTTCTCGGCTGTAGGTGCCCAAGCCCACCACCTGGAAACCCATCTCGTGCGCGGCTACACGGGCAGCGGCCACGGCGTGGGTGGCGTCGCCAAAGATGAACACCCGCTTGCCGGTGAGGTAGGTCGAGTCGACGGATTTCGAATACCAAGGCGCCCGCAGCGCATCCTCGTTGACCTGCTTGACCTGACCACCCAGGGACTGCACCAAGGCGGCCACCTCCGCGATGAAGGCGCGTGTGCCCCGCACGCCGATGGGCGTGGTGCGCACTGCAGCCTGCTTGAACTGGCGCTGCAACCACTGTGCGGCTGTGGCGCCGGTCTCGGCATACAGCACCACGTTGAAGTCGGCTTCGGGCAGGCGCATCAAGTCCGCGGTTGAGGCCCCCATTGGGGCCACCACCGAGACCTCAACGCCCATCTGGGCCAGCAGCCGCGTGACCTCGGTGATGTCGTCTCGGTGGCGAAAGCCCAGAGCCGTAGGCCCCAGCAGGTTGCAGCGCGCCGGACGTCCCTCGAGTGGGGCGCGTTCACCCGCACCGGGCTGGCGTGAAGCGGGTCCCAGGAGGGTGCGCACCAGGTGGTAGAAGGTCTCGGCTGCGCCCCAGTTTTCCTTGCGCTGGTAGGACGGGAGTTCCAGCGGCACCACGGGGATGGGCAGGTTCAAGGCCTGCGCCAAGCCACCCGGATCATCTTGAATGAGTTCGGCCGTGCAAGAGGCGCCCACCAAGAGCGCGCCGGGCTGAAAGCGCGCATGGGCTTCGCGAACGGCCGACTTGAACAGCTCTGCCGTGTCGCCGCCGAGGTCGCGCGCCTGAAAGGTCGTGTAGGTGACCGGCGGGCGGCGACCGCGCCGCTCGATCATGGTGAACAGCAGGTCGGCATAGGTGTCGCCCTGAGGAGCGTGCAGCACATAGTGCACGTCCTGCAGGGCCGTGGCCACGCGCATGGCCCCCACATGGGGCGGTCCTTCGTAGGTCCAGAGCGTCAACTGCATAGGGGTCCGTTCCGGGCGCTGTCAGGCCGCCAGCCGTTGTCGGCGGTCCAGGGGGCGTGCAAAGAGCTGCGCCAGGTCGGCCGCCTGGTCGTAGCCGTGCACGGGCGAAAACACGAGTTCGATGGCCCACTTGGTGGTCATGCCTTCCATCTCGAGCGGATTGGCCAAGCCCAGGCCGCACACCACGATGTCGGGTCGCGCCGAGCGGCAGCGGTCGAGTTGGCGCTCCACGTCTTGGCCTTCCGACAACTGCACGCCGGCAGGAAGCAGTGCGAGCTCTTCGTCCATGTGTTGACGGTGCAGGTACGGGGTGCCCACCTCTATGAGATCCATACCCATTTCCCGGTTCAGGAACCGAGCCAAGGGCACTTCAAGCTGTGAATCGGGGAAGAAGAAGACCGAACGCCCCTGCAGGACCGGCTTGACCTTGGCCAAGGCCGATTGCGCCCGCTGGCGCGCTGCGGCGGTGGCCTGCTCGACGGTGGCCTCATCGACCCCCATGGCCTTGGCACCAGCCAGCAGCCAGGCGGTGGTGCCTTCCACGCCGAAGGGAAAGGGCGCTGCGATGCGTTGCGCCCCGCGGTCTTCCAGGGCGCGGGCGGTGTCGGCCAAGAAGGGCTGCGCCATCAGAAAGCGCGTTTGTGGGCCGATGGCCGGCAGTTCGGTGGAGCGCCGCGGCGGCATGAATTGCACCCGGGGCAGGCCCATGGCCGCAAACAGGCGCGCGAATTGGTCTTCCACCACATCGGGCAAGGCCCCCACGACCAAGAGCGAAGCACCGTCTTCCAAGCCGGTGGCCGCCGCGGGCAAGCAGGGAACCAGTGAAGCCAAGCAGGCGTCTTCACCTTGGGTGAAGGTGGTCTCAATCCCGCTGCCCGAGTAGTTCAGAATGCGCACCGCAGGCGTGAATTGGCGCGACAAGCGCTGCGCGGCGCGCGAAAGGTCCAGCTTGATCACCTCGCTGGGACAGGAGCCCACAAGGAACAGCGTCTTGATGTCGGGCCGTCGCTCGAGCAAGCGGGTCACGACGCGGTCGAGTTCTTCATTGGCATCGGCCAGGCCAGCCAGGTCGCGGTCGTCGATGATGGCCGTGGCAAAGCGCGGCTCTGCGAAGATCATCACCCCTGCGGCCGACTGCACCAGGTGGGCGCAGGTGCGCGAGCCCACCACCAAGAAGAAGGCGTCTTGGATCTTGCGGTGCAGCCAGATGATGCCGGTCAGGCCACAAAACACCTCGCGTTGCCCGCGCTCTCGCAACACCGGGCGCGTGGACGGGTTCGGGGTGCTGCAGGCCGATGGGGCAGCCGAAGGCGCCGATTGAATGGGAATCACCGGGCTCATGCAGCACCCACCGCGCTGGCGGCGGCCTCTTGTTCAGCTTGCAGGCGGGCGGCTCGCAGCTTCCACAGGAACTGCCCGGCGTTGATCACATAGGCCGCATAGGCCGCCAGGGCCAGGCCCATGAGCTGCTGCGGACCCAACAGGTCGTTGAAGGCGGCGGCCAGGTAAGCGGTGTGCAGGGCCAGGACCAGCATGCTGAACACGTCTTCCCAGTAGAAGGCGGGCGCGAAGAGGTACACGCCGAATACCACCTTCTCCCAGATGCAGCCGGTCACCATGATCAGGTACAGGACCAGGGTTTTCAGGACCACAGAGGCCGAGGCCCAGGCCAGCCCCTCTCCGGTGGCCAGGTAGCGCAGCACCAGGGCCAGCGACGCCAGGAACACCAGAAACTGGATTGGTGCCAGGATCCCTTGGACCAGGGTCCAGCGGCTCTCATCGCGCCGCCTTTTCTGTTCGGGCGTGTACAGGGGCGGCCGCCCAGGGCTGGGCGAGCCGGCGCCGCTGGGGGCCGTACACGGGGGTGAAACTGCGGTCATGGCTGCAATCTAGTCGGGTGGGCCTTAACTGTCAATCATAGTTGACGACAACTGGACATGACACGCGAACTGTGGCCTACTGGACCTGCCGTCTCGAATTTCGGTGCTGCTGCGCTGTAAATCGCGCTTGAAAGTCCGACGGGAAGCAGCGATAGTCGGGGACACGGTTGGTCCACGTTTCCGAGCTGTTTCTGGTGAAGCGTGGCGTTGAATGCCTTCGAGCCGAGCCCGCAGCAGCGTTGTCTGCCGCGCCGATCACTCGTCAGCCAGCGCCCACATGCAGGAGACGCAGGATTGGATCGATCGATCAACACCGCTGAAGAAGGCCCTTTTGAATCCAGCCGACGCCCCGAGGGTGCCCGTCAATCTGAGCTGCGCGACCCTGATGGATCGCGCCGTTCGGCCGACGCGAGCGTTCGCGTGGTGCTCAAATCCCTGCTGGAGCACGACCTGATCGACCGGCTGATGACGGCCCACCGCTCACCCCTGCCCCCCACGCCCGGTTCCGCCGGGGCGGCTGCCGCATCCATGCGAGGGGCCGTGGAGCCGTCGCAGGTCCAGGCCCTCGTGGACATCAGCCTGAACGGTGAGGCCGAAGCCGCCCGTGAATTCGTGTTCCGCCTGCGCGACAAAGGGGTCCCCATTGAGTCGCTGTACCTGGACCTGATCACGCCGGCGGCTCGCCGCATCGGGGCCATGTGGGAGGCCGACACCTGTGACTTTGTCTTGGTGACCTTGGCGCTCCTGCGGATTCAGCAGGTGACGTATGACCTCAGCCCCGACTTCATTTCGGACGGGGCCGAGCCCAGCAGCCGCAGGGCCCTGATCGTGCCTGCACCGGGGTCCCATCACACGCTGGGCGCGGCCATGGTGGCGGATTTCTTCCGGCGTGACGGCTGGGATGTGCTGAGCTCCCATGAACTCAGCCGTGCTGATGTGTTGCGCGTGTTGCGCCAAGATTGGTATGACCTGGTGGCGGTGTCGATTTCCGCTCCGAACCAGATCTTGTCGACCAGCGCTTTGATTTCGGATATCCGCAAGCTCTCGAGCAACCGGGGTATCCTCGTGATGGTGGGAGGCCCCCTGGCACAGTCGGTGCCGGATCTGGCCACCCGGGTGGGAGCGGACATGGTGACGCTCGACGCGAAGCAAGCAGTTGATGTAGCCGGACGGGCTGTGCCTGTCCGTAGGACGTCTGTGGCGAACTGAGCGACACCCCCTTTTGCACTTCCAGCAGTATCGGCTTTGCAACAGAACTGACGCTCAAGATGAACGATCGAGTCAACCCTCTGCTCGTACCGGCTTACGGAGATCTTCTGTTGAACCAGCAGGAAGTGCCCCTCAACGCGCTGGCCGGCCTTGATGCCCAGGCCACTGCAGCGCTGTTGGCGGCGGCGGCCGATATCGCGCTGGTCATCGACCGACAGGGCCTGATCTCCAGCGTGGCCGTGGGCAACCCGGAGCTGGGTTTGATCGGCCACCAGCGTTGGCAGGGCAAGGCCTGGGTGGACATCGTCACCGCTGAAAGCCGAAGCAAGGTCACGGCCTTGCTGGAAGACGCTTCGCACCACCGCACGCGCCGGTGGCGCCACATCAACTTCCCGGCCTCGCAGGGCAGCGACGTCCCGATGTTGTACTCGGCGGTGCAGTTGGGTGAGATGGGGCAGGTGGTGGCCTTTGGCCGAGACATGCGCCAACTGGCTTCGCTGCAGCAGCGCCTGGTGGGCGCGCAGCTGTCCCTGGAGCGTGACTACCTCAGGCTGCGCCACCTGGAAACCCGCTATCGGCTCTTGTTCGACTCGGTGGCTGAAGGGGTGTTCGTCGTGGGCACGGCCAGCCAGAAGGTGACCGAGGCCAACGCGGCCGCGCGGCTGCTGTGTGGCTTGGATGCCCATGAAAGCCTAGAGGGCCGTTTGATGTCCGAGCTGGTGGACCCGTCGCAAGCCCTGGCATTGGCCGACTATTTGGGCGGCGTGCGGTCCACGGGCCGCGGAGACGGCATTACCCTGACCTTGGCTGGCACCGGGATTCAAGTCCTGCTGCGGGCCACCCTGATTCGCCATGAGGGCGGTTCTTCGTACCTGATTCAAGGCTGCCCCGTAGAAGGTGCGTCTCTGGCGTTGCCCGTGGATGATGAAGCCCGTGCCCGCTTGGCACAGGTGGTGGAGGCCATCCCCGATGCATTTGTCGTCACAGACGTTTCGGGCAAGGTCTTGTCGGCCAACCATGCTTTCCTGGAACTGACCCAGGAGGCTTCGGTCGAGCAGGTGCACAACGAACCCTTGGAGCGCTGGCTGGGCCGCACGGTCGTGGACCAGAGCGTGCTGCTGTCCCATCTGCGCCAAAGTGGCAGCATCCGGCTGTTCTCCACCACGCTGCGCGGCCGCCTGGGCCTGTCCGCCCAGGTTGAGATTTCAGCGGCCTCGGTGCCGGGCACCGAACCACCCGCCCTGGGCTTTGCGATCCGGGACGTGGGCCGCCGCATCAGCGCAGAGCAGACCGGCGCGCCGGCTCTGCCGCGCTCGGTCGAGCAGATGGCCGAACTGGTTGGCCGTGTGCCACTCAAGGAAATCGTGGGCGAGACCACCGACCTGATCGAGCAGTGCTGCATCGAGGCGGCTTTGGAGCTGACCCGTGGCAACCGGGCCTCAGCGGCCGAAATGCTGGGCCTGTCCCGGCAGTCGCTCTACGTAAAGCTGCGCCGCTTTGGCCTGGTGGGCGAGCAAGACAGCGAAAACTAAAGCCCGCTGTGCGGTGTATCGTTAAACGTACACCAACCATCGTCAATCTGAATTGACATCCCGATCCCCCACGCGTAAGGTGGGGGTCCATGGCCCGCCCTCAGCTGTCTGCAGTCGCCGAGCTGCTGAAACCCATCACCTGGTTCCCGCCCATGTGGGCTTTCGCCTGTGGGGTGGTGGCCTCTGGCGTGGCCTTCGGTGAGCGGTGGTGGATGATCGTGCTGGGCGTGCTTCTGGCCGGCCCCTTGGTGTGCGCCACCAGCCAAGCCGTCAACGACTGGTTCGACCGCCACGTGGACGCCATCAACGAGCCGCATCGCCCCATCCCCTCTGGGCGCATGCCCGGGCGTTGGGGCCTGTACATCGCCCTCATCTGGACGCTGCTGTCACTGGTGGTCGCCTCGGCTTTGGGCCCCTGGGGCTTTGGGGCAGCGGTGCTGGGCTTGGCCCTGGCATGGGCCTACAGCGCGCCGCCGCTGCGTTTAAAGCTCAATGGCTGGTGGGGCAACGCTGCCTGCGGCGTGTGCTATGAGGGCCTGGCCTGGGTAACCGGCGCGGCCGTGATGGCCGGAGGGGCCATGCCCGATGAACGATCTTTGCTGCTGGCGGCCCTGTACAGCATCGGCGCGCACGGCATCATGACCCTCAACGATTTCAAGTCGGTGGACGGTGATCGCCAGATGGGCGTGGGCTCACTGCCCGTGCGCCTGGGCGTCAACCGGGCCGCACGTGTGGCCTGCTGGGCCATGGCCATTCCGCAGGCGGTGGTGGTGATCGCGTTGCTGGGCTGGGGCCAAGCGGTCCACGCTGGCGTCGTGGCCGTGATGCTGCTGGCGCAGCTGCTGCTGATGCGCCGCTTTTTGGAGCGCCCGGCTGAGCGGGCCGTGTGGTACAGCGGCTTTGGCGTGTTGCTCTATGTGCTGGGCATGTTGGCCAGTGCCTTCGCCTTGCGGGCCAGTGGTTTTGAAGGGGCAGGGTTGTGAGCCATCCAGCGCTTCTTTCTGAGCCGTCATCGGCCTTTTTGGGCTGGGCGGGCGTGGTCCGGTTGGGGCTGGTTCAGACCGCGCTGGGTGCGGTGGTGGTCCTCACCACCTCGACGCTCAACCGCGTGATGGTGGTTGAGCTGGCCTTGCCTGCCCTGCTGCCCGGCCTCTTGGTGGCGCTTCACTATGCGGTGCAGATCACCCGCCCTCGCATGGGCCACGGATCCGATACCGGCGGGCGCCGTACACCCTGGATCCTCGGGGGTATGGCGCTGCTGAGCTTGGGGGGCCTGTTGGCGGCGCTGGCCACCACCTGGATGCAAGACCGGTTTGCCGCTGGCGCGGCCCTGGCCACCCTGGCCTTCGTGTTTATCGGCTTGGGCGTGAGCGCCAGTGGCACCTCCCTGCTGGCCCTCCTGGCCAAGCGGGTGGCGCCGAACCGGCGCGGGCCCGCGGCCACGGTGGTGTGGCTGATGATGATCTTCGGTTTTGCGCTGACGGCTGGGGTGGCCGGCAAGCTATTGGACCCCTACACGCCCGAGCGCCTCTTGGCGGTCAGCGGATCGGTATCGGTGTTGGCCTTGCTGGTGGCTGCGTTGGCCCTGTGGCGGGTAGAACCGGCCAGCCCTGCGTCTTCGAATGGGCCAGCGGCGGCCCAGGTACACGGCACGGCCGCGTCCTCGGGCGCGCGTGCTGATGGCTTTCGAGCGGCGCTTGCCGATGTGTGGGCGGAGCCCGCAGCGCGGCGCTTCACCTTCTTTGTCTTCTTGTCGATGTTGGCTTACAGCTCACAGGACCTGATCCTGGAGCCGTTCGCCGGATTGGTCTTTGGCTGGACGCCAGGAGAGTCCACAGCCCTGTCGGGTGTGCAGCATGGGGGCGTGCTGGTGGGCATGCTGGTCGTGGCCGCCTGCACCGGTTGGGCGCGTGGGTGGTTGCGCAGCTTGGCCTTCTGGTCGGTTGGGGGTTGCCTCTTGTCTGCGGTGGCCTTGGCTCTGCTGGCAGCGGCAGGCCTTTATGGCCCTCCGTGGCCGCTGCGCGAGACGGTGGCACTGATGGGAGCGGCCAACGGTCTGTTTTCCATTGCGGCCATCGCGTCCATGATGCGCCTGGCCGGGCACGGGCGCGAGCAGCGCGAAGGCATGCGTGTGGGCTTGTGGGGTGCCGCGCAGGCCATGGCCTTCGGCCTGGGAGGCTTGGCCGGGGCGGCCGCCAGCGACCTGGCCCGTTGGCTGGTCAGCGACGTGGGCCTGGCCTATGCCTTGGTTTTTGCCGTCGAGGCCCTGTTGTTCGTGGGCGCTGCGGTCCTCGCGTGGCAGGTGTCTCGGTTGGCACCCTCGTCGCCGCCAGCGCTTCTTGGCGCTGCATCCGGTTCTGGCGCTGAGCCGACCGGTCTGCGCACAGAGCCCCCGCCATCCCCATCACACCGTCTGGGTGCGGCGCCGCCGCGCTTGGCCAGCTAGGAGAGCCCTATGAGCCCGGATCTTTACGACGTGGTGGTCATCGGCGGCGGACCCGCCGGTGCAACCGCTGCGCATGACTTGGCGCGCCAGGGGCGCAGCGTGTTGCTGATCGACCGAATGGGCCGCGTCAAGCCCTGCGGTGGGGCCATACCTCCACGGTTGATTCGAGACTTCGACATCCCCGAGCACCTTTTGGTGGCGCGCGCCCAGTGCGCCCGCATGATTTCACCCACCGACGCCAAGGTCGACATTCCAATCGAAGGCGGTTTCGTGGGCTTGGTGGACCGCGATGTGTTCGACGAGTGGTTGCGCGATCGGGCGGCACAGGCGGGGGCCCACCGCCGAATTGGGCGCTTCACCCGCGTGGAAAGCCCCGCCGATGGTCCTGCGGTGGTGCATTTCGAGGAGCGCCAGCGCGCCGGTGATGCCCAATCGGTTGAGCGGTCGGTGAGGGCGCGTTGTGTGATCGGCGCGGACGGCGCGCGTTCGGAGGTGGCTCGCCAAGCGGTGGAGGGTGCTGAGAAGACCAAGTATGTGTTTGCCTATCACGAGATCATTCGGGCGCCACAGCAGGGCCACCCTGATTACGATCCGGCGCGTTGCGATGTGTATTACCGCGGTCTTCTGTCCCCTGACTTCTACGGGTGGGTGTTTCCCCACGGCGCCACCATGAGTGTGGGCACGGGCAGTGCTGACAAGGGCTTTTCCTTGCGCGGTGCGGTGGCCGACCTGCGACAGGCGGCCGGCTTGGCGGGTACCGAAACCCTGCGCCGTGAGGGGGCGCCCATCCCACTGAAGCCGCTGCCGCGTTGGGATGATGGGCGCCACGTGGTGCTGGCTGGGGACGCCGCCGGGGTGGTGGCGCCGGCATCGGGCGAGGGCATCTACTACGCCATGTACGGGGGGCGACTGGCAGCCGACGCTGCGCAGGCCTTCTTGCAGTCGGGCCAGGCGCGCGACTTGGCTCAGGCACGGCGCCGCTTCATGAAGGACCATGGCAAGGTGTTCTGGGTGTTGGGCATGATGCAGCACTTTTGGTACCGCAACGACAAGCGCCGGGAGCGCTTCGTGAGCATTTGCCGCGACAAGGATGTGCAACAACTGACCTTCGATGCGTACATGAACAAGGCGTTGGTCAAGGCCAAGCCGATGGCCCACGTGCGCATCTTTTTCAAGGACATGGCCCATCTGCTGGGGCTGGCTCGGGTGTAGGGGCCCCCGGCCCATATGGAGCCCAGAGGCTCTGCATGGTGGCGCCCGCAGGCTTGGCCGCGGGATGTGCAGTGCGCCGTGGCCCTGATGGTGGTGGTGGCCAGCCTGGGTGGCTGGGCCACCGACATCGGACCTTGGTATTTCTCGCTGGCACAACCGGCTTGGAAGCCGCCAGACGCCTGGTTCGGCCCGGTGTGGATGGTCCTGTACGTCACCACCGCTTGGGCCGGCGTGCGCACCTGGCGGCGCATGCCCGCTGCAGCAGGGCCCGCGCGCAGCGGCTTTGTGCTGGTGTGCTTGCTGCATGCTTTGCTCAATGTGCTGTGGAGCGTGTTGTATTTCACCTTGCGAAGACCCGACTGGGCCCTGGTCGAAGGCGTGGCCCTTTGGCTCACAGCCGCTTGGGCAGCCAGGTTGATGTCCCGGGTCGACCGCTTGTCGGGGCTGCTGATGCTGCCGCTGCTGCTGTGGTTGGCCGTGGCCTGGGCCCTGAATGCGGCGACGGTGCGGCTCAACCCGCCGTTTGGTGCTTGAGGTGGCTCAGTGGGCACACCATGGTGCGCGCATCAGCGTGGGTTTGGGATTGGGCTGGGGCGGAGCCAGATCCAGAGCCTGACACTTGGAATCAGGGCGTCCATAGGCCAGTGGTCTGCTCGGGATTGGCTTTGTGACAACATAGCCCTGCTGTCTTCCGGGCCTTTGTGCCCCTACCAGGAGAAAACATGAACACCAGCAACCGTCGCGTCTTCATCATGCAACTGGCCGCCGGCTCATCGCTGTTGGCCGCCGGGGCCGTGCAGGCCCAAGCCAAGGTGGACGAGAACGATGCGCAGGCCTCGGGCCTGGGATACAAGCACGACACCACGAAGGTTGACGCCAAGAAGTACCCCAAGCATGACAAGGCGCAGAAGTGCACCAACTGCCAGTTGTTCCAAGGCAAAGCCTCAGACGCTTGGGGTGGCTGCCCTCTGTTTGCGGGCAAGCAAGTTGCCGGCAACGGCTGGTGCAGCGCCTACGCCAAGAAGGCCGGCTGAGCCTGAATCGGTGAACCTAGCGGAAGCACTGGCTTCGGTGCAGGTTCACCGCGCGATCGTAGTTGAGGCCTCGTCCGGTCGCCGTGTCCACCACGGCGCCGGGCGCGCCCCCGATCAGCAAGTTGCCCACGAGCCCCAGGTTGGGCTTGGGCATCACCACCGTTGAGACGGTGCCCAACATTTCCCCGCGGCACTCCACGCTCAGCAGGTTCCAGGAGTTCGGCACCCGAACGTTGGCCGGCGTGTCAAAGCTGGTGCTGCTGCCGCCGCCCACCATCGTGCAGCGTGCGCCCACGTTCTGAACGGGCCCGCACGACGTCGTCACCAAGATCTCCGAATGGCGGTTGTTCGGCAGCACAACGCTGGCGCAGCCGCTCAACAGGAGGCTGGTCAGGATCAGCAAGCAGGGACGAAACATGGCGGCGTGTTGGGGGTTGGCGTGAGAGGATCGGCTCCGTGCGGCCGTTCTTGAGTGGCCTCAAGGATTCGGTGCTCAGGCCGATTCCCAAGGACTGAGGCTGACCAATATGAACACAAACGCTCGCTGGTTTTCACTGTTGCTGGTGGCGCTGCCCCTGGCCCTTGCGGGCTGCGGGGGAGGCGGCTCGGGCGCGTGCAGCGGGGCTTCCCTGGGATCCTTGGGTTCGCTGGCCTGTGGCTCCGGAGCGTCGAACCAGGCCCCGGTGGCCTTGATTGCAGGCCCTGCCTCCGTGGTGGTGCGCACCGCAGTCAACTTGGATGGTTCGGGCAGCAAAGACCCCGATGGGCAGACCCTCAGCTACCGCTGGGAGCTCAGCACCAAGCCAGTGGGCAGCTCCGCAGCCTTGAGCGATCTGACGGCAGCCCGCCCGGTCATTACCCCTGATGTGGTCGGATCCTATGTTGTGCGTTTGACGGTCAACGATGGCAAGACCGACAGCCCGCCGGTCAGCTTTACCTTTAATGTGACCCGCGTCAACAACCCGCCGGTTGCGCGTGCGGGGAGCGACATCACGGCCGTCAATGGAACGGAAGTGATCCTCAACGGCACGGCGAGCAGCGATCCAGACGGCGACTTGATTTCCTATCGGTGGGTGCTGTCGACAAAGCCGAGCGGGAGCACGGCCACCTTGGTCGGCGCAACCACGCCGCGTCCGTCCTTCACCCCGGATGTCAGTGGCAACTACGTGGTGTCCCTGGTCACCAGCGATGGTTCATTGAGCAGCGACGTCACCTTCGTGATCATCAGCTCTGGCGCGGCCAATGTGCCGCCAACGGCAGTGGCCTCGGGTCCCTCATCGGTTGTTTTGGTCGGAACCCGGGTGACATTGGATGCATCGGCCAGCTCCGATCCCAATGGTGATCTTTTGCGGTACAGCTGGCGCTGGATCTCCAAGCCGCTGGCCAGTCAATCCCTGCTCGGATTGGAAACCACGGCAAGGCCCGAGTTCGTGCCTGATCTGGCTGGCGACTATGTGCTTGGCCTGGTGGTCAGCGACGGACGCCTTAACAGCGGCGAGCGCACCCTGACGGTTCGAGCAGCGCGGACGGCAGCCCCGCTGGCCAATGCGGGCAGTACCCAGTCGGTCTTGGTGGGCTCCACGATCGACCTCGATGGAACCGGCACCCCCACGGGCGCCGGAGGCTTGACCAACGCAAGCCTGCTGTCATACCAGTGGGCACTGGTCTCCCGACCGGAAGGCAGCAGCAGCACGCGCACCATCCTCAACGCTGGATCATCACGCGCCCAATTCATTCCGGATGCCGTGGGCACGTATGTGTTTCGCCTAACGGTGACCGATTCCGTGGGCAGTTCTTCGAGCGATATCGTCACCGTTCGCGTGTCCCAGCGAAATGCGCCTCCTGTGGCCAGCGCTGGCGGCAACCGAACGGCACTTGTGGGGGAGACGGTGGTGCTGGACGGAGGCGGCAGCACCGATGCCAACCCTGGTGATGTGTTGCGCTATGCCTGGCAGCTGGTGTCCAGCCCGACAACCCAACCGGCCAGCACGGCCAAACTCAGTCCTGCATCTAACACGGCAGGTACGGCTTCGACCAACAAGGTGGTTTCCATCACGCCTGACCAACCCGGAACCTATGTCGTCGCGCTGGTGGTCAACGATGGCACCGATTCCAGCGATACGGCCTTGGTCACCATTACCGTACGAGCTGCAAACCAGGCACCGGTTGCGGTCATCGCCGGTGCAGCAGGAACCACGGTGAGCGCGGGCAAGGCCACCGGCACCGTGGGTACTGTCATGACCTTTGATGGTCGCAACAGCACCGATGATGGACCCACGCAACTCCTGACCTATCGTTGGCGCCTAGAAGTCATCCCGACGGGCAGCACGCTGCGAATCACTGAACCGACGCTGGCCGTCTTGACGCTAAGGCCTGATCAGCCTGGACAGTATGTGCTGCGATTGCAGGTGGACGATGGTGTGCTCAAGAGTGCAGATGTTCCCCTGGTGATCGTGGTCAATCCCTGAGCCAGCCACCCAGCGAGCCCTCGCGAGCCTGGCTCGCGGGCGAGCTCTTCAGGACACACGCATACACTGCTGCATCCGTTGCGTTGGATCGGCCCGAAGCCGGAACTGTGAGCGGCGGGCCGGCGTGGCGAAATCGGTAGACGCAAGGGACTTAAAATCCCTGCTCGCAAGGGGTGCGGGTTCGAGTCCCGCCGCCGGCACCACCGAATGACCCACCAGACCTGGTTCCCCCAAAACGCCCTGCAACCCGGCGTGCGGCCCCGCGAAGTGTGGGGTTGGGCCCTTTACGACTTTGCCAACTCGGGCTTCACCACGGTGGTCATCACGGCCGTGTTCAACGCCTATTTTGTGGGGGTCGTGGCTGGTGGCGCTGATTGGGCCACCCTGGCTTGGACCCTGACCCTTGGGGTCTCCAGTGCACTGGTGATGCTCACCATGCCGGCCCTGGGCGCCCATACCGACGCGCACCGTTCCAAGAAGCGCTGGCTGTCGGTGTCCACCGTCGGTTGTATCGCGGGCACTTTGGCTTTGGCCTGGTGTGGGCCCGGGGACTTGGTTCTGGCCGTGGTGGCGGTGGTCATGGCCAACCTCTTTTTTTCCTGGGGCGAGTCGCTGATCGCCTCCTTCCTGCCCGAGCTTGCGCGGCCTGAGGCCATGGGCCGTGTGTCGGGCTGGGGCTGGAGCTTGGGCTACTTGGGCGGCATGTTGGCCCTGGGCCTAAGCCTGGGCTATGTCTTGTGGGCGCAGGCTCAAGGGCAAACCGCGTCGCAGTTCGTGCCTGTGACCATGGTGATCACGGCCGTCGTGTTTGCACTGGCGGCCGTCTTTACCTTTGCTTGGCTGCACGAACGTGGGGCGGGGCCGGCTTCGGCTGGGACGGCTATCGATCCAGGGCCTGCACGGCGCACGACGCTGCGCGAGACGGCGACCGATTTGCTCCAGCGGCCTGAACACCGCAGCTTCTTGTGGCTGATGGGCTGTGCGTGCGCCTATCAGGCGGGAATCTCGGTGGTCATCGCGCTGGCGGCGGTCTATGCTGAACAGGCCATGGGCTTTGGGCAGACGCAGACCATGGCCTTGATTTTCCTGGTCAATATTGCAGCGGCTGCCGGCGCGTTTGCCTTCGGCTATTTCCAAGACCGCATCGGCCATCGCCGTGCTTTGTCCTTCACCCTGTGGGGCTGGGTGGGCATGACCCTGTTGGCGGTGGCCGCGCAGGGTCCCGCCCTGTTCTGGGTGGCGGCTGTGTTGGCGGGCCTGTGCATGGGCTCAAGCCAATCGGCCGGCCGTGCCATGGCCGGCCTGCTCGCCCCGTCTGAACGCGTGGCCGAGTTCTATGGCTTGTGGACCTTTGCCACCCGATTGGCCGCCATCGTGGGCCCCATCACCTACGGCTTGGTCACCTGGTTGACCTCAGGCAACCACCGTTTGGCCATCCTCAGCACGGGGCTGTTCTTCGTCGTTGGCCTCTTGCTCTTGAGACCGGTTCGCCTGCCCCCGCACGGCAACGTCACACCCGCAGCGGCTGGGCGCTGATCGACCAAGACAGCCAGCGAAGCGCGAACGCTTCCAGGTCTATTGGCGATGCACTGGTCCACATCTCCAGGTCACCTTCGCTGGGCTTGAGCGTTTTCATCGCGTCCGGTATGTTCATCGTTTCACCATTCGATGACGCAAGCGGCGGCATCTCAGGAGTTGAGATTTCAAGAGGCGGCGCTGGGCGGGATGCATCGTCCACCAGGCTGGCGGCTCTTCGAGCCACGGCATCGGCGGTGTCCACCAGCGTCACACCAGGCCCCATGGCCGATTCGATCCAGCGGCGCGCAAAGGCATAGTGGGTACAGCCCAGGACCACGGTGTCCACCCGGGCCTTGCGCAAGGGTGCGGTGTGTTGGTCCACCAGGGCTTCAATCCTGGCCTCATCTCCCCGTTCAATGGCCAGGGCCAAGCCGGTGCAGCCTTGCGCGGTCACCTGGGCACCGCCGGCGTACTCGGCCAGCAAGCGGCTGAACCGTTGGCTTCGAAGGGTGGCTTGCGTGGCCATCACACCGATGCGCCGTGAGGCGGACTGCGCTACGGCCGGCTTGATGCCCGGCTCGATGCCCACAATGGCACAGTCGAGGTGTCGAGCTCTCAAGAGGGGAAGGGCTGCTGCCGTGGCGGTGTTGCAGGCCACCACCAACAACGCGGCGCCGCGTGAACGCAGAAAGTGGGCGATTCGCAGGCTGCGGTCTTGCAACCAGGCCTCGTCGCGCTCACCGTAAGGTGCGTGGGCACTGTCGGCCGCATACACCAGGCGCGCCCGGGGCAGGCTGCGCCGCAGCGAGGGCAGCACCGACAGTCCGCCCACACCGGAATCAAACACGCCCACGGTCAAGCCCATCTGCGGGGTAAGCAGTCTGTCCGCAGGGTCTTGGAGGGCAGGGATGGCAGAGGCTGAGGGCATCTTGTGCAAAAATAGCACGGTCGTTCGATTCGGTCCTCGCCGGCCAAAAGCGTCAGGAAATCAGGGGGAACGCCCACCTAGAATCGATCGAAGCATTACATCATTTCCCAGCAGAGGAGCCCTTCATGAAGGTCCTGGTCCCGGTCAAGCGGGTGGTCGACTACAACGTCAAGGTGCGCGTGAAATCAGACGGCACGGGCGTGGACATCGCCAATGTGAAGATGAGCATGAACCCCTTCGACGAGATTGCCGTGGAAGAGGCTGTGCGGCTCAAGGAGAAGGGGGTGGTGACCGAGGTCATTGCCGTGTCCTGTGGGGTGTCCCAATGCCAGGAAACGCTGCGCACCGCCATGGCCATCGGCGCCGACCGCGGCATCCTCGTGGAAACCGATGTGGAGCTGCAGCCTCTGGCCGTGGCCAAGCTGCTGCAGGCCCTGGTGGCCAAGGAACAGCCCCAGTTGGTGATCTTGGGCAAGCAGGCCATCGACGACGACTGCAATCAAACCGGCCAAATGTTGGCCGCTTTATCGGGACTGCCCCAGGCCACCTTCGCGTCGAAGGTGGAGGTGGCCGACGGCAAGGCCACGGTCACACGTGAGGTGGACGGTGGCCTGGAAACCTTGAGCATCCAGTTGCCGGCCGTGGTGACCACCGACCTGCGTCTGAATGAGCCGCGCTATGTGACCCTGCCCAACATCATGAAGGCCAAGAAGAAGACCTTGGATGTGGTCAAGCCCGAAGAGTTGGGAGTCGATGTGGCCCCGCGCATCCGCACCTTGAAGGTGTCGGAGCCGCCCAAGCGCAGCGCCGGCATCAAGGTGCCGGATGTGGCCACTTTGGTGGCCAAACTGAAGAACGAAGCGAAGGTCATCGGCTGAGGCCGACCCTGTTTGAAGCCTGCAGTGCGGCCGCCAGCGCGGCACGCCCTCCAGCCCTCCCTACTTTGTGAGCCCGTGAGAATTTCATGACCACTCTCGTCGTTGCCGAACACGACCATGCGTCCCTCAAGGGCGCCACCCTCAACGCCGTTACGGCGGCCTTGGCCTGTGGGTCCGAGGTTCATGTGCTGGTGGCCGGCTGTGATGCTGCAGCGGCCGCACAGCAGGCCGCACAGGTGTCCGGTGTGACCAAGGTCTTGCATGCCGACCATG
>RGEP01000011.1 GCA_009918225.1 Betaproteobacteria bacterium
TCTGAAGTTGGCCTGCAGCGTCAAGGCAAGGGCCCAAACCAGGGTGGGAAGGGCTCTGCAGGTCGGGGTGTGCATCAGCGGCAATAGGTGATGGGAGGCTGCGTGGTCGCTCCCGCTTCGCTTTTGAACTCGAAGGCCCAGCAAGCGGTCTTGCTTCGGTTGTTGGCCAGGCCCAGTGCGGCCTCCAGCTCATCGCCTTTCAGGGCCTTCCAGCGGATTTGGTAGGAGCCCGCAGGGTTCGCGTAGCTGTCCTGCCCGGTCTCATTGGTGGTGAAGTTGCGCGTGCTGCTGAAGCGCAGCACCTGTTGACCCGTGGCGGCATCGCTTCGCAGGCTCATGGCACTGACCGCAAAAGGTTGCACCGGCGGCTGTCGCATGGGGCTGAACTTGGCGGACTGCCCGGCCAGATCAGGGCTGGGCACACCGCGCAGACAGGACATCACGTAGGGGGAGGCATCGGTGACGTGGTACTTGTAGCCCTGCGGACCGTTGCTCACGGGCAGGGCATTACCGCCGCACACCCCATCACGCACGGCTGGTTTGCCGTCGGCGTCGTTGTAGCCATAGATGCCGAAGCCATCGAGTGCCCAGCCGATGGGATGCGTATCCCAATAATTGGCAGCCTTGGTCGACATGAGGCAGGTGGGGGCGGCGTGGTAGTGGTAATCGTCTGCGCGCCCAGCGTGCCCATTGCACAGATCCAATTCCCCCAAGACCTTGGTGTCGCCGTTCTGGCAGCCGCCTTGTTTGCAGGGGTTGAAGATGGGCACGCCGTTGACCGCCACCCCCACGGGCCCATCGGTGACCGAGGTCGGTGCATCGGCCAGGCGTGGGGTCAGCGGGATGCGCCAGGCGTTGGTGCCCAAAAAGCGCTGCGCTGTGGGCACCTGAAGGTTGCTCGCCGTGATGCCGTCCATCATCGTGTGCGTGGGCAGGCCTTCTGAAGAGATGTAGGCGTACTGCGCATCGCAGCCCACCTGTGCGGTACCGCCGCCGCCTTGCACCGCGTTGCGAACCAGCAGGCAGGCGCTGCTCGAACCTGAGGGACTTGCGCTGCGGGTGTAAGACACGTTCAAGGAAGCCTTGGCCAGGGTCAGCGGCGCCAACAGCCCCGTCAGCGTGACCCCATCGGGCTTGGCAGCTGCGTTCACGGGGGCCGACAGCGCATACAGGGTGAAGGTGTAAACCTTGGCGCCGCCGCCTTGGCTGCAGGGGGGTTGGTAGCCGGGGACCGGACCATCGCTGCCCACACCGTAGTCGGCCACGCCAAAGGTGGCTGCCTCCAAGGCCTGGCGGTTGGCCGAGAGGTTGTAGAGCAGCCAGTTGTATTTGGTGACGCCATCCGCAGGGATGGTGGTCATGACCAGGGCCAAGGACTTGGTGCCCACGGGAACGCCACTCCAGGCCAGGGGCGGGGAGCCGGCATGGCCATCGCAGCTGTGTTCGGCCGGCATGGTGCCGCCTTCCACCATCACCGGGCTGCTGAGGATGAAGTTGGCAGTACCGCCGGTACTCCCACCCGTGCCCCCACCGGTACTCCCGCCGGTACTCCCTCCGGTGTTCGTTCCGCTGTTGCCCGCTGTGTTGCCACCCGGGTTGACCACAGCCGCTGCGGGGGTACTTGACCCACCGCCCCCACAGGCAGACAGGGCCAGGGCGGCGAGGACGATGAGCCCAGCCTTCAAACCCAGCAGCAATTGGCGAACCGTCGGCATCTCGGCATATCCCTTTCCGCAAGCGCCTGCGCCGGGTGAGCCCCGGGCGAACTACAGGCGAACCATAGGTGAACCACAGGTGAACCACAGGCGCACATCGCGGTTACGACCCTGGTGTTTGCATGGTCGAGACGAGGTGTTGCTGCTTTGTTGCCGCCGCGCAAAGGCACCTTGCGCGAATGGGCCGTGAAAACCCGCCCCTGCTGCAGCCTTGCGTGGGTGTGAACCGCCGCAGTTACCCCACCCCTCGTGCGGTTCAGGCCCATGGTTGTTCACGCCCAGGGGGGCGTGCGCCGCATGCGCCAAACCATCCATTGACGGCAAAATCAGGCGCTTGAACTTGCGGGTCTGCACCCCGACCTGATGGCCCATGAGCGACGACATTCGCAAACCCCCCGCCTTTGCTGAAGCAGCGCCGGCTGCCCAAGACCCACCCGGCTGGGGCTTTCGCACCGACGGCGAATTTCCGCTGCCGCCGATGATGGCGGCGCGCCGCTGTGGGTGCGCCGCGGCTGGCCCGGGGGGTGGACCGGCGGGCGGTCTGAAGGGCTCGTCCCGCCTGGCCTGCAGCGTGCATGGCCGGCGGGTGTTCACCGGATGGGCTGCGGCATCCGCGCTGGCTGTGGTGCCCGGCTTGGCCTGGGCGCAGACCCCGACCCCCGCCGCACCACCCGCGCCGCCGGTTGACGAAGGCCTGCGCAAAGAAGTCGGCAAGACCTCCGTGTTTGTGAACGCTGTGCCCCCCGAGCAGGTGGAGCAGGCGGCCGCGCAACAGTTTCGGCAGATGGCGCGCGAGGCGCAACAAAAGAACCAGCTTGCGCCGCCCGAGCACCCGCAGGTGGTGCGGCTGCGCGCGATTGCCCAGCGCATCATTCCCTTTGCGCCCGCGTGGAACCCTCGGGCGCGGGACTGGAAGTGGGATGTGCAGCTGTTTGGCAGCGCTCAGGTCAACGCGTTTTGCATGCCGGGCGGGAAGATCGCCTTTTACTGGGGCATTCTTTCCAAGCTGCAGTTGAACGACGACGAGGTGGCCATGATCATGGGCCACGAGGTCGCGCATGCGCTGCGCGAGCACGCACGCGAGCGCATGGGCAAGCAAGCGGCCACCCGCTTGGGCGCCAACATCGTGTCTTCGCTCTTCGGCTTGGGGCAGTTGGGTGACTTGGCCGTGGGCATGGGCGCGCAACTGCTCACCCTCAAGTTCAGCCGCGACGACGAAACCGAGGCCGACTTGGTGGGGCTGGAGCTGGCCGCTCGCGCGGGCTACAACCCCGAAGCCGGGGTGACCCTGTGGCAGAAGATGCTGCAGGCCAACAAGGGCGCGCCGCCGGAATTCATGAGCACCCACCCGGCGGGTGATTCGCGCATCCATGACATTCAGAAGGTGTTGCCCAAGGTGCAGCCCTTGTATGCGCGGGCGCCCAAGCCCGAGCAGGTGTTTGGCCCGCCCAGCAGCAGCAAGGGCTGAGCCCGCCCTCAGGTTCCGCCGACATACGGGTTGCTGCGCCGCTCCCGCCCGAAGCTGCTCTCGGGCCCGTGGCCGGGAATGAAGACCGTGTCGTCGCCCATGGGCCACAGGCGTTGGGTGATGCTGGCGATCAGGGTGTCGTAGTCCCCGCCGGGAAAGTCGGTGCGGCCGATGCTGCCGGCAAACAGCACATCGCCCACAAAGCAGCGCTGTCCTTCCTTGGAGTGAAACACCACGTGGCCAGGCGTGTGCCCGGGGCAGTGGCGCACCTCCAGTTGGCAATGGCCGATGCGGACCGTGTCGCCATCGGCCAGCCAGCGGTCGGGCTTGAACAGTTCGGCCGGCGGGAAGCCGAAGTGCGCGCTTTGTTGCGGCAGGCCGTCAATCCAAAACTGGTCGCCCGGATGGGGCCCGATGATGGGCAGGCCGTCCTCGCGCGCGAGCTGCCCCGTTCCCCCAGCATGGTCGATGTGGGCATGGGTCAGCCAAATCGCCTTGAGCGTCAGGCCGCGCTTGCTCACCTCGTCGCGGATGCGTTGCAGCTCTCCACCCGGGTCAATGACCGCCGCTTCATGGGTCTCGTCGCACCAGACCAAGGAGCAGTTCTGTTGGAAGGGCGTAACGGGCAGGGTGTGGTACTGGAACATGGTTGGCGATGATGGTATCGCGTCCCCATGTTCGCTTCTGTGCGGACGGTGCCTGCTGGGTCAGGGCACGAGCAGACCTATTGAATCGACACCCGCTTCGTGCTGCCGGCGGCCTTTTTGGGCAGCTTGAGATTGAGGATGCCGTCTTCGTATCGTGCATCGGCACGGGCCTCGTCTACGGGGCAGTCCAAGGCGAAGGACCGGCTGGCGTAGCCTTCCTGTCGCTCCTTGAAGAGCACACGGCCGTCGTCGCGCTCCTCCTTTTCAGATTTGCTCTGGGCGCTGAGGGTGACCACATGGCCATCGATGCGCACATCAATGTCTTCCTTGCGCATGCCGGGAATATCGGCTTTCACCAGATAGTGGTCGTCGCGCTCTGAGAGGTCCACACGCATGCGGGGCGCGCCGTCCACGGCGCTCATTCGCCAGGGGCGCATGAGGCTGCGCAGGGTGTCGTCGAAGGGGTCGCGCAGAAAGGGATCAAGCAGTCGGAGCTCACTCATGTTTAGCCTCCTTGGGGGCGGTTGATGGACGGGTTGGGACCACAGGACCTGCATTGCAGATGGGGTGCGTGAGGGGCCTGTTCAGGGGGCACGCCCCACACCAACCGATCGTGCCTGTAAGCGAGCTGCAGCTGTTGAGCCGGCGCAGGAGGGGGCCATGGCTACACTGCCCCAATGGAAGCGTTCTTGATTTCCACCGGTGTCGTGGCCTTGGGCGAAATGGGTGACAAAACCCAACTCTTGGCCATCGTGCTGGCGGCGGCATTTCGCAGGCCCGCTCCCATCATTGCGGGCATCTTCGTGGCCACCGTGCTCAACCACGCCCTGGCCGGTGCCGTGGGGGCTTGGGTGGCGCAGGCGCTGGGCCCGCAGGTGCTGCGTTGGGTGATCGGTCTGTCGTTTTTAGCCATGGCCGCCTGGATGCTGGTGCCCGATGAAATCGACGAGGACACTGCCACGGGCCAGCAGCGCTTCGGTGTGTTCGGCACCACCGTGCTGGCCTTCTTTCTGGCTGAAATGGGCGACAAGACGCAAATCGCCACGGTGGCCTTGGCCGCGCGCTACACCGAGGTGGTGGCCGT
Source organism: Betaproteobacteria bacterium (assembly GCA_009918225.1). Classification (GTDB taxonomy): domain Bacteria; phylum Pseudomonadota; class Gammaproteobacteria; order Burkholderiales; family Burkholderiaceae_C; genus RFTU01. Next base: position 4,915 of record RGEP01000011.1, read on the forward strand.
GGTCTTGGGCACCACCTTGGGCATGATGCTGGCCAATGTGCCGGCGGTGTTCTTGGGCGAGCGCATTGCCCGGCAGGTGTCGATGCGCTTGGTGCACGGGGCGGCAGCCTTCATCTTTGCGGTCTTGGGCGTGTTGACCTTGTTGCAGGTGGACCGGCTGTTGTAGGGCCCGAAGCTGGGTCGTGCCGGGCAGCCTTTTCGGGGCCGGAACGGGGAACAAGGGCGGGCAAGGGGGCAAGGGGGACATATGGCCAGATTCGGGCAGGGGACGCAACGCAGCACAGCGCTCATGGGTCGGGTGTTGATCGGCCGCTGGCTGGTGGCCACCGCCATGGCCACCGCCATGGCCGCAGCCTGGGCCGATGTACGGGCCCAGGCGCAGCGCGTGTCGGTGCCCAGCCTGGACCGCGATACACAAGGCGGCCCTGTGATGTTGCTGGGCCATTGGAGCCCCTCTTCGGGCCCTGTGGGCGATGCTGGGGCACCCAAGCCCGCGCGCGGCGCCATGTTGCTCTTGCATGGCTGCAGCGGGCCCTATGACGCGTCGGGCCGCCTGGGCTCGCGCATGGTGACCTACACCGAGCAGCTCAACCGCCGCGGGTGGTCGGTGTTGGTGCTGGACTCCTTCACCACCCGGGGTGAGCGTGAGCTGTGCACCCAGCCCTTGAACGGCCGCCGCATCACGCAGGCCCACCGGCGCTTGGATGCTTGGGGGGCACTGGCCTGGTTGGCGGCGCAGCCGGGCGTGGACCCGGCGCGCCTGGGCCTTTTGGGCTGGAGCAACGGCGGCTCGACGGTGCTGGCCACCATCGATGCCCAGCGCCTGGCCCGCAGGCCTGCCGAGGTGCCGCTGCCCGCGTTCGCGGTGGCCTACTACCCGGGTTGCGCCGAGGCGCTGCAAGGCGGTGTGCGGGCTGGCGTGCCCGTGCTGCTGCAACTGGGCCAAGCCGACGACTGGACACCGGCCTACACCTGTGAGAACTGGGCTCAGCAGGCCAGCCTGAGCCGACCCACGGATGCGATGCCGGTGGGCGGCGGGGGTGACGGGTCGGCAGGCGCTAACGGTGAAGCCAGCGGTGCAGCCAGCGGTGCAGCAAGCGCCGCAGTCTCGCCCTCAGGGCCCCGTGTGGAGGTGGTGCTGTACCCCGGTGCCCACCACGGCTTCGATGGCGAAGGTCCCGTGCGTTTGCGACGCGATGTGCCCAATGGCGTAAACCGCGGGCAGGGCGTTCATGTCGGGGGCGACCCCAAGGCGCGGCGCGAGTCTTTGCTGCGCCTTGAACAGTGGCTGATGCGCTACGAGTAGCCGCTTTACACCAGCAAGATGGGTGGGGGCTCCAGCAAACGCGCCACCACCGAACGCAGAGCAGCGGGGGGCTCGGCGCCGGCGGCTTGGAGGTCGCCGCGCAGGGCCCAGGGGTGGCGGTAACGCTGTCCGGTGGGCAGCACATGCAGGTTCACGCCCACCAATTCCAGCCGGTCGCGCGGCTGCACCTGGCGCAGGTTGCTCTGCATTTCCGTGCCGTCCACGATGGTGACTGAACTGCGCCCGATCACCTCCACCGAGCGGCCAATCTCCACCAACAGCGCGGTGTCCTCGTCAACGCCGATGCCCAAGAGGTCGGGCCGCAGCGCCAGCGCCGACAGCAGGCGTGACAGGCGTCTGCGCTGAGAGAAGTGCTGGTCGACCATGGCCTGTGGCAGGAAGTTCAGGCCCAGGTCCAGCGACACCACATCTTTTTGCGGCACGATCACGGCGGGCCCTTGGGCGATCATGGCGCGCGACATCGCCGCCGCGCCGGCGCTGGTGCCGGCCAAGCAGATGCCCCGCTCGCGCACGGCCGCGTGCAAGGCCTGCATGGCCGGTGTCGACCACAGCTTGTTCATCAGCCGTGCTTGGTCGCCGCCGGTGATGAACACCCCATCGGCCTGGCGCAGTTCGGCCAAGACATCGGGCTTCGAGGCATCGGCGGTTTCGGCCATGTGCAAGAACTGCACGTCCTGTGCGCCCAGCTGGGTCATGGCGGTGCCGTAGGCCAACTCGGCCCCTTTGGGGTCGTTGGTGGCGCCGGTGATGAAGCGCACCCGTGCGCGCGGCCCGCCGGACAACTCCAGGAAGCGTCGCAGGATGTCGCGGTCGTCGATCCGGTCTTCTCCACCACCGATCACCAGCAGGCGGCCCACCGGTGCGCCTTCGGGCAGGCGACGCGCCTCTCGCAGGGGCGGTGCGGGCTGGGGGGCCAAGGCGCAAGCGCCCAGTGAGCCCAATGCGGTGGCGCCCATGAGCGCTGCACCGGCACGGCCCAAGCCGCTCAAGAGCCGGCGCCGCTCGGCTTGCGCGGCCGGCGTGGTGCCTCCGGCGGTCGGGCCTGTGGCGGCCGTCGCCGCTGTCGCCGCTGTCGCCGCTGTCGCCGCTGTCGCCGCTGTCGCCGCTTGCGGGTCCTGGGTTGTATCGTCAGGGCTCATGATCGTGATGGTCTCACGGTCTGCAGGGCTGCGGCTTGAATCCGGTGGCCCTGCGGCTGTGACCGCCGCTGCGCTTGCTCAGGATTTGAAGTTGAAACGGCCTTCGGCCACCATGGCCTCCAGCGCTTGCCGCCCGTTGGGCGCTTCGCGTTCTTGCAGGGCTGCGGGCAGGTTCTCGCGCGGGCCTTGTTCACCCACGGCCACCACACAGTGCACCGCAAATCCTTCGGGCACGCCCAGTTGCGCGCGCAGGGCCTCGGCATTGAAGCCGCCCATTGCATGGGTGCGCCAGCCCATGGATTCGGCTTGCAGGGCCAGGCTCATCCAAGCTGCACCGGTATCAAAAGCATGGTGTGGCGAGGGCTTGGCTTCGGTGGTGCCGGGGGCCACGGATTGTTGGGCCGACAAGATGGCGATCAGGGCCGAAGCCGCTCGTGCCCAGCCTTGGTTGAACGGCGCGAGGGTTTCGAAGATGGCGTTGAAGCCGGGGCTGCCGGCCAGGCCATACACGAAGCGCCAGGGTTGGGTGTTGGAGGTGGACGGCGCCCATCGGGCCGCCTCGAACAGGCTCATGAGCTCCGGCGCGCTGATGGGCTTGCCGGTGAAGGAGCGGGGCGACCAGCGCTGGACGAAGCGGCTGTCAACAGGGGCGGCAGGGGTGCGGGACATGGTGGGCCTATCGGTTTGAAGACGTGCATTGTGGCGTTTGCCGGCGCTCGGGGTTCAATGGTGGGCACAGGTCTTGATGACCGTGGCGACCGCCGAGCTCACAGGGGGTCTTCTGGCCCCGTGATCGGGCCCACAAACCGGCCAAACCGATCCCCAATCAGGGCCTGACCCTGGGCCAGCACAAACTGCCGAAACGCTTCGGCGGGCGGTGACAAGGGCTTTTTGCCGGGGTGCACCACGTACCACTGGCGCACCACCGGCGCATGCTCCACGGGCAACACCGCCATCAGGCGGTTCTCGAGCTCAAGGCCCACGGTGTGCAGCGACAAAAAGCTCAGGCCCAGGCCCGCCATCACCGCCTGTTTGATGGTTTCGTTGCTCGGCATCTCCATGGCCACTTGCAGGTCCACGTGATGCTCTTCACAAAAGCGCTCCAGGGCCGCGCGGGTGCCTGAGCCCGGTTCGCGCAGGATGAAGGGCAGGCCCCGCAGGCGCTGCGGGGGCAGGGCCTGCACGCGCGCCTCGTCGAGCAGCGGGTGATCGGCTTGCACCACGAAGACCTGCGGGTGCAAGGCGAAGGCGTCTTCGCGGCACACCAGGTCGCGCGGCGGTTTGCCCATCACGGCGATGTCGGCGTCACCGGCGCGGATGAACTGCACCAATTGGCCGCGGTTGCCCACCATCAGGCGCACCTCGACACCGGGGAACCGTTTGCGGAACTGGGCCAACAGCTGCGGCAGGAAGTATTGAGCCGTGCTCACCACGGCCAGCGTGAGCGTGCCGGCTTCGCTCTTCATCAGCCGCGCCACCGCCTCTTCGGCTTCCTGCACCGTGCCAATGAGCCGCCGGGCGTACACCAGCATGTATTCGCCCGCCGTGGTCAGTTGAACCTGACGCCCCTGCCGGGTGAACAGGGGCAGGCCCACATGGCCTTCAAGCTCTTTGACTTGCTGCGTCACCGCCGGCGGCGTCAGGTGCAGGGTGGCCGCTGCACGGGCAAAGCTCAGGTGCCGTGCCACCTCGCTGAACACCCGCCATTGCCGAAAGGTGGCGTTCTTCATTAACGTTTCCTTTAATCGAAAAGCTTGAAGATTCAAATTTACTTCATTGATCGGGTTTTTTACAGTCAACCGGACAGTGATTCGGACCGCCGTTCCCCGCATCCTGAACTGCGTCCTCGGCTCAAGCTTCAACCGGGCCTGCGCAGCGATTCCCTTCCCACCCGCTGTCGTACCCGCGGGCCGGCCCAGCACCCGGCCCGCTTGCCAGGAGACCCCATGAGCCTTGACGCCACCCAAATCACCGACAGCAAGAAGCGCTACAGCGCCGGTGTCTTGAAGTACCGCCAAATGGGCTATTGGGTGCCCGACTATGTGCCCAAAGCCACGGACACGGTGTGTCTGTTTCGCATCACGCCGCAGGAAGGCGTGGACCCGGTGGAAGCGGCCGCTGCCGTGGCCGGTGAATCGTCCACCGCCACCTGGACCGTGGTGTGGACCGACCGCTTGTCGGCCTGCGATTCCTACCGCGCCAAAGCTTTCCGGGTGGAGGCGGTGCCCAACCGGCCGGGTGAGTACTTCGCCTGGGTGGCCTACGACCTGATCTTGTTCGAAGAGGGCTCGATTGCCAACATGACGGCCAGCCTCATCGGCAATGTCTTCAGCTTCAAGCCCTTGAAGGCCGCGCGGCTGGAGGACATCCAGATTCCCGTGGCCTATGTGAAGACCTTCAAGGGGCCACCCACGGGGCTCATCGTCGAGCGTGAGCGCCTGGACAAGTTTGGCCGGCCCCTGTTGGGCGCCACCACCAAGCCCAAGCTGGGGCTGTCGGGCCGCAACTACGGCCGGGTGATCTACGAGGGCCTCAAGGGCGGCTTGGACTTCATGAAGGACGACGAGAACATCAACTCGCAGCCCTTCATGCACTGGCGCGACCGCTTTCTGTACGTGATGGACGGTGTGAACAAGGCCTGTGCCGCCACCGGCGAGGTCAAGGGCTCTTACCTCAACATCACCGCCGGCACGATGGAGGCCATGTACGAGCGGGCCGAGTTCGCCAAGGAGTTGGGCTCGGTGATCGTGATGGTGGACCTGGTAATCGGCTGGACCGCCATTCAAAGCATGGCCGAATGGTGCCGCAAGAACGACATGATCATGCACATGCACCGCGCCGGCCACGGCACCTACACGCGGCAGAAGAACCATGGCGTTTCCTTCCGTGTAATGGCCAAGTGGCTGCGCCTGGCCGGCTGTGACCATCTGCACTGCGGCACCGCAGTGGGCAAGCTTGAGGGCGACCCGCTGACCGTGCAGGGGTACTACAACGTGTGCCGCGACTCGGTGACCAAGGCCGACCTGCCGCGGGGCCTGTTCTTCGACCAGGACTGGGCCGACACCAAGAAGGTGATGCCGGTGGCCTCAGGCGGCATTCACGCCGGGCAGATGCACCAGCTCATCGACCTGTTCGGAGACGACGTGGTGCTGCAGTTTGGTGGCGGCACGATCGGCCATCCGCAGGGCATACAGGCCGGCGCCGTGGCCAACCGCGTGGCGCTCGAGGCCATGGTCAAGGCCCGCAACGAGGGCAAGGACCTGCTGCAGGAAGGCCCGCAGATCTTGAAGAAAGCCGCGCAGCACTGCGGCCCGCTCAAGGCCGCTTTGGACACTTGGGGCGACATCAGCTTCAACTACCAAAGCACCGACAGCAGCGACTACGTGGCCACGCCGGCCTTGGCTTGAAAGGAATCGCCATGATGACCAACCCCACCGGCCGCCTCACCCAAGGCCAGTTCAGCTTCTTGCCCGACCTCAGTGATGAGGAAATCATTGCGCAGATCGAGTATGGACTGGGCAAGGGCTATGCCTGGAGCGTCGAATACACCGACGATCCGCACCCCCGCAACACCTACTGGGAAATGTGGGGCATGCCCTTGTTTGACCTGGCCGATGCCGCCGGCGTCATGTTGGAGTTGAAGGAGTGCCGCAAGGCGTTTCCACGCCACTACATCCGCTTGATGGCTTTCGACAACACCCGCGGGGTCGAGTCGATAGCCATGAGCTTCATCGTCAACCGCCCGCCGCAGGAAGAGGGCTTCACGCTTGAGCGGCAGGAAATCGATGGACGCCGCCTGCGCTACACCGTGCGCGGCTATGGCGCCAACCGGCCCGAAGGCCAGCGTTACTGACCGCCTTGCTGAGCATGTACGCCATACCCGGAGCCACCCGAGCGGCGCAGGTTGAGGGCCCAAGCCAGGGCCCTGCTCAGAGCCCCAGCCCCATCCCCAGCACCATGGACACGCCGCGCACCGTGGCGGCGGTACTGGCCGATTCGCAGGTGGAGGCGGTGCTCGACGAATTGGACCGCGACCTGGTGGGCTTGAAGCCGGTCAAGCAGCGCATCCGTGACATCGCCGCGCTCTTGGTGATCGACAAGCTGCGCGCCGGCCTTGGGCTGCAGGCCCAGAACCCATCGCTGCACATGTGTTTTTCTGGCAACCCCGGCACCGGCAAAACCACGGTGGCCCTGCGCATGGCGCAGATCCTGCATCGCTTGGGCTATGTGCGCAAAGGCCATGTGGTCAGCGTCACGCGCGACGACCTTGTGGGCCAATACATCGGCCACACCGCACCCAAGACCAAGGAGGTGCTCAAGAAGGCCATGGGAGGCGTGTTGTTCATCGATGAGGCGTACTACCTGTACCGCCCGGAAAACGAACGCGACTACGGACAGGAGGCCATCGAGATCCTCCTGCAGGTGATGGAGAACCACCGCGACGACCTGGTGGTGATTCTGGCGGGCTACCAAGACCGGATGAACACCTTCTTCCAAAGCAACCCGGGCATGAGCTCGCGCATCGCGCATCACCTCGAGTTCCCCGACTACGACAGCCCGGAGCTGCTGCACATCGCACAGGCCATGCTGCAGCAGCAGGGTTACCGTTTTTCAGATCAGGCCGAGCAGGCCTTTGAGCGCTATTTGCAGCTGCGCCTGCAACAGCCGCATTTCGCCAACGCCCGCAGTGTGCGCAATGCGCTCGACAGGGCCCGTCTGCGCCAGGCGTCGCGCCTGTTCGCCGACCGCCACCGCGAATGGCAAGCGGCCGATCTTTGCACCATCGAAGCCACCGACATCTTGGGCAGCCGGCTGTTTGCGGCGCCCGCCCCTGTTCACCCCACCGGAGTCCACCATGCGGCCCCCAGCCCTGCAAGCCCTGATCTTTGATGTGGATGGCACCTTGGCCGACACCGAAGCGGTCCACCTCGAATCCTTCAACCAGGCCTTTGCCCAAGAAGGCCTGGACTGGCATTGGACCGAGGCCGAGTACACCCAGTTGTTGGAGGTCAGCGGCGGCAAGGAGCGGATGCTGCACTACTGGCGGCAGCGCGAGCCCGGACTCCAAGAGCTCGAACCGGGTGCCCGCGCGCAGGTGGTGGCCCGCCTGCACGAAGCCAAGACCGCTGCCTATGAGGCCCGCTTGGCTGATGGTGCGGTGTCCCTGCGGCCGGGCGTGCTGGCCCTGATGGAGGCCGCGCAGCGCGCCGGTTTGCTCATGGCCATTGCCACCACCACCTCCCCAGTAAACATTGGCGCCCTGTTGCGTCCTGTGCTGGGCCCGGATTGGCGGCTGAACTTTGCTGCCATTGGCGACGCTTCCACCGCGCCCTTGAAGAAGCCCCATCCCCAGGTTTATGAGCAGGTGTTGCGCGAAATCCGCAAACCCCCAGGGGCTTGCATTGCGCTGGAAGACTCGCACAATGGGCTCCGGGCGGCCAGCGCTGCAGGTATTGCAGCCTTGGTCACCCCTACCCGCTTCACCGCGCACCAAGATTTTTCCGGTGCCTTGAAGGTGCGGCCAGACCTGCAGGGCATCACGCTGCCCCAGTTGCAGGGCTGGTTGGCCCAGATGCGGGCGGAGCCCGTCGTTCCGGTGTAGGCCTTGGCCCTTTGCGGGCCTGTCCAGTTGGACCACCGGACTGCAGTACCCGTCCTGTGTTCTTGCAGTCCCATGTTCCATCGGCCGCCAGTGCTGGCGCTGGCCGCCCCGCTCGACCACCGCCCATGCCACTATCGCAACGCTCCACGCTGACCCAGTTCCTGATCGAGGAACGGCGCCGCTACCCGGGCGCCAGCGGCGACTTCAACGCCCTGATCCTGGATGTGGCCCTGGCCTGCAAGGCCATTGCCCGCAGCGTGGCCTTCGGGGAGTTGGGTGGGGTCACGGGCAATCACTTGGCCCATTTGCCGGCCACGCAGGCAACGGCTGCCGTCGCCTCGGTCAATGTCCAAGGTGAGGTCCAGAAGAAACTGGACGTCATCAGCAACGACATGTTTTTGCGTGCCAACGAATGGGGCGGGCATCTCGCGGGTATGGCCAGCGAGGAAATGGCCGAACCCTATGCCATTCCAGCCAATTTCCCACGCGGCAAGTACCTGCTGGTCTTTGACCCCCTGGACGGGTCTTCCAACATTGATGTGAACGTCAGCGTGGGCAGCATCTTTTCGGTGCTGCGCGCGCCAGCTGAGGTGGTGCAGGGCCAACGCAAACTCACGGTTGAAGATTTCCTGCAGCCCGGCACCGAGCAGGTGGCGGCCGGTTATGCGATCTACGGGCCCACCACCATGCTGATGCTCACCGTGGGCAGTGGCGTGCATGGCTTCACCTTGGACCCCAACCTCGGCGAGTTCAAGCTCACGCATCCCGATGTGATGGTGCCCGCCGACACCCAAGAGTTTGCGATCAACGCCAGCAACAGCCGGTTTTGGGAGCCCCCAGTCAAGCGCTATGTGGACGAATGCCTGGCCGGCAAGACGGGGCCGCGCGGCCAAGATTTCAATATGCGCTGGATCGCGTCGATGGTGGCCGAAGCCCACCGAATCCTCATGCGCGGCGGGGTGTTCCTCTACCCGCGTGACACCAAGGACCCTTCCAAGCCTGGTCGCTTGCGGCTGATGTACGAAGCCAACCCCATCGGCATGATCATGGAGCAGGCCGGTGGCCGCGCCAGCACCGGCCGTGGCCCTGTGCTGCAGGTGCAGCCGCAAAGCCTGCACCAGCGCATCGGCCTGGTCTTCGGCTCCAAGAGCGAAGTCGAGCGCATCGAGCGCTACCACGACGAACCGCTGCCCTTGAAGAAAGCCGATTTCGAAACGCCGTTGTTTGCCGAGCGCAGCTTGTTTAGGGATTGAGTTGATGGCCATGCCACTGAGCGAAGAGCACATCGAGCACCGGGCCCAGACCATCCGCCCCGCATCCCATTGGGTGATGGTCTGTGCTTGTTCGTTCACAAGGATCTCAACATGAGCGAGCGCCACCCCATCATTTCCATCACCGGGTCGTCGGGTGCGGGGACTTCCACCATTACCCGTACCTTTTCCAACATCTTCCGCCGTGAAGGGGTCAAGGCGGGCATCGTGGAGGGCGACAGCTTTCACCGATACGAGCGCCTGGAAATGAAAAAGCGCCAGGCCGAAGCCGAGCGAGACGGCAACAAGCACTTCAGCCACTTCGGCCCTGACAACAACCTCTTCGGCGAACTGGAGACCCTGTTTCGCACCTACAGCGAGCGCGGGCAGGGACGCGTGCGCAAGTACCTGCACAACCCGGAGGAAGCCGCGCCGTATCAGCAGCCCCCGGGCACCTTTACCGCTTGGGAAGACCTGCCGCCCGACACCGACATGCTCTTCTACGAGGGGCTGCACGGTGCGGTGCGCACCCCTGAACACGATGTGGCCCGCTACCCCGACCTCTTGATCGGGGTGGTGCCGGTGATCAACCTGGAGTGGATACAAAAGCTGTGGCGCGACAAGCACCTGCGCGGCTACACGCAGGAGGCGGTGACCGACACCATCCTGCGGCGCATGCCCGACTACGTGCACTACATCTGTCCCCAGTTCGAGCACACCCACGTGAACTTCCAGCGTGTGCCCATGGTCGACACCTCCAACCCTTTCATCTCACGGGACATTCCCAGTGCGGACGAAAGCATGGTGGTGATCCGCTTTGCCAAACCCAAGGGCATCGACTTCCAGTACCTGCTGAGCATGGTTCATGACTCCTGGATGAGCCGCGCCAACACCATCGTGGTGCCGGGGGGCAAGATGGAGCTGGCCATGCAGCTCATCTTCACGCCGTTCATTTGGCGAATGATGGAGCGGCGCAAGCGCGCCCTGGGCCTGGCCTGAGGGCTTTGTCCCGCCTGCCGACAGGGCCTGTGCTGGCGCCGGCGGCCGAATGCCGCAAAATCCGGCGCCGAAGGGTGGATGGGCCACCCGCGCACGAAAGGAAGTTCGAGATGATCAAGGCAATCGGCCTGTCGCTGCTGGTGCTGTCCGCCCCGGCGTTCGCCAGCTTGGAGCTGGCCAACAAGAATGCCTGCATGGGCTGCCACGCGGTGGCCAACAAGGTCTTGGGCCCGGCCTACCAGGAAGTCGCCAAGAAGTACGCGGGCCAGAAGGATGCCCAGGCGGCCTTGGCCAAGAGCATCAAGGCCGGCGGTGCCGGCAAGTGGGGTCAGATTCCCATGCCCGCTCAGCCGCAGTTGAGCGACGCCGATGCCGCCAAGCTGGCGGCCTGGATCCTGGGCGGCGCCAAGTAAGCGTTTCGCAGGTACCGCGCGGCCCGGCTTCAGTGGGAGTCCGGGCCGTTTTCTTTTGTGGCCGCGCCGCCGCTTGCTGCGCGGCTGATCATGGAGGATGGCGACCGTGGGGGGCATGACGCGCCGGCGCAGCTGGTGGATCGTGGCCTGGGCCTCGTGTTGGGCCCTGTGTTGGGCTGTGCCGGCGGGCGCAGCTGAGGTGGCGGTGGCGGTCGCCGCGAATTTCGCTGCCCCCATGAAGCGCTTGGCCACGGCATTCGAGCAGGCCAGTGGCCATCGGCTGCGCGTCTCCGTGGGCTCTACAGGGTCGCTCTATGCGCAGGTGGTGCACGGGGCTCCGTTCCAGGTCTTTTTGTCGGCCGACCAGAAGACCGCGCAGGCTTTGGAGATGCAAGGCCATGCGGTGGCGGGCAGCCGCACCACCTATGCCACGGGGCGCCTGGTCTTGTGGAGCGCCTCCCCTGGGCTGGTGGACCCGCAGGGCCAGGTGCTGCGCAGCGGCCGATTCGAGCGCCTGGCCGTGGCCAACCCGAAGCTGGCGCCGTACGGGGCTGCGGCCCTGGAGGTGATGGACAAGTTGGGCGTGGCCGCCGCGCTGCAGGGGCGTCTGGTCCAGGCCGAAAACATTGCGCAGGCCCACCAGTTCACGGCCTCGGGCAATGCGCAGCTGGGCTTTTTGGCGCTTTCCCAGGTTCAGGTCGACGGACGCTTGACGGGAGGGTCCGCTTGGCTGGTACCGGCGGAGCTGCATGCGGCGCTCAAGCAAGATGCGGTCTTGCTGCAGCGGGGCGCAGGCTCTGCAGCCGCCCAGGCCTTCCTGGCGTTTGTGCGCAGCCCTGAGGCGCGTGCCATCATCCGCGCCCATGGCTACGAAGACTGAAGCCTTGATTGACGAGCAGGCCTGGCAGGCCATTGGCTTGACGCTGCAGCTGGCCAGCTTGACCACCGTGCTGCTGCTGCTCCTGGCCACGCCACTGGCCTGGTGGCTGGCCCACACCCGCTCGCGTCTGCGCGCGCCGATCAGCGCCTTGGTCACCCTGCCCTTGGTGCTGCCGCCCTCGGTGTTGGGCTTTTATCTGTTGGTGGCCTTGGGGCCGGAGGGTCCACTGGGTCGGTTCACCCAGGCCATGGGCTGGGGCGTGATGTCCTTTACCTTCAGCGGCCTGCTCCTCGGCTCGGTGGTGTTTTCGCTGCCCTTTGCGGTGCAGCCCATACAGAACGCGTTTGAGGCTCTTGGGCGCAGGCCCTTGGAGGTGGCCGCCACCTTACGGGCTTCGCCGCTGGATGCCTTTTTCAGCGTGGCCTTGCCACAGGCGCGCACCGGGCTGTTTACCGCAGCGGTGCTGAGCTTTGCCCACACCGTGGGCGAGTTCGGTGTCGTGTTGATGATCGGCGGCAACATTCCCGGCCAAACCCGTGTCGTGTCCACGCAGATCTACGGCCACGTCGAGGCTATGGAGTACGCGCAGGCCCATGCCTTGGCGGCTGGGATGCTGCTTTTTTCCTTTGTGGTGCTGTTGGCGCTGATGGCTGTGCAGCGGCCCCGGCGCGGGGAGGCCGCTTGAGCGCGGGCCTGCGCATCCGCCTGCGGCTGCCACGCGCGGGCTTCACCTTGGCAGTGGACCTGTGCCTACCAGCCACCGGCATCACGGTGCTCTTCGGGCCTTCGGGCTCGGGCAAGACCAGCGTGTTGCGCGCCGTGGCGGGTTTGGACCGCGCGCAGGATGCCTGCGTGGCGCTTGGCGATGAGGTGTGGCAAGACGACAGGCGCGGGTTGTGGACCCCGCCCCATCGCCGCCCTCTGGGCTATGTGTTTCAGGAGGCCAGCCTCTTCGACCACCTCGATGTGATGGGCAATCTGCGTTACGGCTTGGATCGGGCTTCGCGTGGCCAAGGGCCCAAGGGGCCGGAAGGGTCTGGCCGTGGGCCCGACCCTCAGGCCAGCTTGCAGCAGGCCATTGCGCTGTTGGGCATCGAACACCTGTTGCAGCGCAGCACCCAGGCCCTGTCGGGTGGCGAGCGCCAGCGGGTGGCCATCGCCCGTGCCTGGGCCTCGCAGCCGAAGCTGCTCTTGCTGGACGAGCCTCTTTCCGCCGTGGATACAGCCCGTCGGCAGGACATCCTGCCGTGGTTGGAGCGGCTGCGTGACGAGGCCCAGATCCCCATGCTGTACGTCACCCACTCGGCCGATGAGTTGGCCCGGCTGGCTGACCAGGTGGTCGTGCTGAACCAGGGTCAGGTGCGGGCCCAGGGCCCGGTTTCGCAGGTGATGGGCGATGCGCAAGGCCCCTTGGCCGCGGGTGAAGAAGCAGCGGCCTTGGTCGAGGCCCTCATCGTCGAGCGCGACCCGCAATGGCACCTCAGCCGCGCCGACTTCGAGGGTGGGCAGTTGTGGCTGCGCGACTCTGGACAGCCCGTGGGTCGTGCCGTGCGCCTGCGGGTGCTGGCCCGTGATGTGAGCCTGGCCACCGAGCAGCCGCATGGCCTGACGGTTCAGAACGTGGTGCCTGGGGTGGTGGAGTCCTTGAGCGAGGGCGAGCATCCCTCGCAGCTGCTGGTGGCGGTGCGCTGTGGCCCGACCCGCTTGTTGTCGCGCATCACGCGGCGCGCGGCGCACGAACGGGCCCTGCAACCGGGCGTGCCGGTCTGGGCCATGATCAAGGCGGTGGCGGTGGTCGCCTGACCGGCTGCATAACCCCGACGGGTTATCGAACAGCCTGTCCGCATGGCCGTCGCTCTTCCTAGAATGATGGCCACCCGCGAGGCACCACTGCAGCTTCTGGCTTGAAAGGGAAGGCTGGAGCCTTGGCACCTCGATCCCGTGACCACCCTCAGGATGATCCGTCCATGAACTTGAATTTGACACGGGCCGCTGCGGCCCTGAAGGCCCCCATCACACGGATGGCCCTTGTGGCCGGCTTGGCGGTTTCCGCCCCCGCGCAGGCGCAAGTGACCGTGCAAGACGCTTGGGTTCGTGCCACGGTGCCGCAACAAAAGGCCACCGGCCTGTTTGCCAGTGTGACCTCGGCCAAGGGTGGCCGCGTGGTCGCTGCCTCATCGCCGGTGGCCGAGGTGGTGGAGATTCACGAGATGGCCATGGACAACCAGGTGATGCGCATGCGCGCCATCCCGGCCCTGGAACTGCCCGCGGGCAAGGCCGTGGAGCTCAAGCCTGGCGGCTTTCATGTGATGCTCATGGGCCTGAAGCAGCAGGTCAAGGAAGGCGACACCGTGCCCGTGACGCTGGTGGTCGAAGGGGCCGATGGCAAGCGCGAGAACGTGGAAGTCAAGGCGCCGGCCCGCACCCTGAATGCGGGCTCGGGCGGCCACCGCCATTGAGCCGGTGAGCGTGGCCGCGGGTGGGCTTCAGCGGAAGCCGACGCGGTCGAGCATCTGCTGCACCTTCACCTGGTTCATGCCCACCACACTGGTGGGAATGACCTCGGTCTTGAAGGCGCCGCCGCTCATGGCCTTGAGCGCGGGGTTGTCAAAGCTCACGCCCTTGGCCACCGGCCACTCATTGTTCCCATCGGCGAAGTAGCGCTGCGCATCTGCACTGGCCAGGTACTCCAGGAACTTCACGGCGGCCGCCGTGTTCTTCGAATGGCGGGCCACGGCACCGCCGGCGATGTTCACATGCGTGCCCCAACTCGATTGATTGGGAAACACGATGCCGATGCGCTCCACCACCGCTTTGTCTTCGGGCTTGTTGGAACGCAGCAAGCGGGCCAGGTAGTAGCTGTTGGTCAGCGCCACCCCGCATTCGCCAGAGGCCACCGCCTTGATTTGGTCGGTGTCGCCACCCTTGGGTGCACGCGCCATATTGGCCACCAGGCCGCGCAGCCAGGCCTCGGTTTTTTCCGGGCCCATGTGCTCCACCATCGAACCGAACAGGCTCAGGTTGTAGGGGTGTGAGCCCGATCGGGTGCACAGGCGGCCTTTGTTCTTGGGCTCGGCCAGCTCTTCATAGGTGTCCACGTCTTCGGCCTTGACCTTGGCCTTGTCGTAGACCACCACCCGGGCGCGGGTGGAAAAGCCAAACCAGGCCGTGGTGCCGTCGGCTTCGGTCTTGGCCCGCAGCGTTGGGGGGATGGCCGACTCCAACACGGTCGACTTCACCGGCAGGAACAGGCCGTCGATCTGCGCGCGCCACAGCCGGGCGGCATCGACCAGGAGCACCACGTCGGCGGGCGAAGACGAGCCCTCGGTCTGCAAGCGGGCCAGGATGCCCGCATCGTCGGCGTCCACGCGCTGGATGCGAATGCCCGTGGCCTTGGTGAAGTTGGCGTACAGCGCTTCATCGGTGCTGTAGTGCCGGGCAGAGTAGAGGTTCAGCACGGCAGGGCTTTGGGCCCGGGCGGGTGCGGTCCACAGGGCAGACAGACCGGCGGCCAGGAAACCGCTGGCCAACAGGGCCCCCGCAGAAAGGGCCCCCGCGGTGCGCGAGCGGATGGTGGCAAGGCGGTGTGGCTGGCGGTTCGGCAGGCCATT
This sequence comes from Betaproteobacteria bacterium, assembly GCA_009918225.1. Taxonomy (GTDB): domain Bacteria; phylum Pseudomonadota; class Gammaproteobacteria; order Burkholderiales; family Burkholderiaceae_C; genus RFTU01. The sequence continues at coordinate 20,136 of RGEP01000011.1, forward strand.
CGGTGTGCGGTTCAGGCGGGCGTTCATGGGTGTGGGCGCTGGCACAGCGCCCGGAAATCAAGGGATGCGCCCAGTATATTGCAAATAGGAATTATTCGCAATAACCAAGTTGCGGGCCTCCTGCTCAAGGAGGGGGCGTACCCGCCTTCAAGCTTGGGGCCAGGCGCATCAGCGCTTGGTAGTGGGTCAGGAACACCTGCCCACTGAGGTGTTGCAGGAAGTCCGATCGATGCAGCCGGTCCATCACCGGACCCTTGACCTCGCTGTGTCGGCGCACATTGCGAAAGTGCTCGGTGCCCGGCACCAAGCCCACCTCGGCAATGTGCGGTTGGCTGGTGCGCCACAGGTGCAGGGCCAAGGACAAGCCCACGCCGGCCATCAGCCCCACTTCCACACCTTGGATCAGGGTCAGGGCGATCGTGGTGGCCAAGGCCATGAAGTCGGGCTTGGAGTAACGCCAGGTGCGCGCAAGGATTTTGAAATCCACGAGCGTCCAGACCGCCACCACGATGGTCGCAGCGAGCGTGGCTTGTGGAAGGTGGAACAGGGCAGGGGTGAGCAGCAGGGTGGCCAGGAGGATCCCCCCGGCGGTGATCAGGCTGGCCAGCTGGGTGCGGGCACCAGCGTCGAAGTTCACCACCGAGCGCGAAAAGCCTCCGGTGATCGGAAAGCCCCCGGTAAAGGCTGCGCCGATGTTGGCCGCGCCCAGCGCCACCAGCTCCTGGTCGGGGTCGATGCGCTGCCGGCGCTTGGCCGCCAGGGTTTGGCCCACCGAGACCGATTCAACAAAGCCCACGATGCTGATCAAGAGCGCTGGCATGGCCAACTCGGCCCACAGGTCCAGGTTCCAGCTGGGCAGGGTCAAGGGCGGCAAGCCTTGCGGAATGGCGCCCACCGTCTTGAGGCCCTGGCCGTGCCAGTCGAAAGCGGCGGCTGCGGCGGTGGTGGCGACGATGGCAGCCACGGGCCCGAGCTTGCTCAAGAGGTCGGCAGCCCGTGGCGAGAGCCCCAAGCGGGACAAGGCCGGACGGAGTTGGCCGCGCACCGCAAGCAGGAACACCAGGGTGCCCACGCCAACGGCCATGGTGAGGCCGTGCCAGGGGTCGGGGGTCGCCAGCAGGGCCCCGATCATCTCCGGCAGGTTGTGGCCCCCGGCCTGCACGCCCAAAAGGGACTTCAGTTGGCTGGCCGCAATCAACAAGCCTGAAGCGGTGATGAAGCCGGAAATGACCGGATGGCTCAGGAAGTTGGCGATGAAGCCCAGCCGCAGCAAGCCCAGCGCGGTCAGCAGCAAGCCGCTGAGCAGGGCCAGGGCCAGGGCCGCTTCGGCATAGGCCGCGGTGCCGCTGTGCGCCAACTCGCCAATGGTGGCTGCGGTCATCAGCGACACCACCGCCACTGGGCCTACAGCCAGCACACGGCTGCTGCCCAGCAGGGCATACAACACCAGGGGCACGATGCTGGCATAAAGCCCAGCCTGTGGGGGCAGACCCGCCAGCAAGGCGTAGGCCAGGCTTTGCGGAATGATCATCACCGCCACGATGACACCGGCCAAGCTGTCATCCAGCACGCTGGACCGGTCAAGCTCGCGCGCCTACTGCAGAACAGGGAGGGTGGGCAGG
>RGEP01000101.1 GCA_009918225.1 Betaproteobacteria bacterium
ATGGTGATGCGGCTGCGAAACGCCAGCCGGTGCGAACGGGTCCAGGACTCGATTTCGCGGTTGGCTTCGTAGAAGGTGACGTGGTCGCCGCTGCTGTAGCTCGAGGCCGTGACCGCCACCCCCTGCAGGTGGCCCTGGGCCATGAGCTGGGGCAACCGATCCAGGGCGACGGTTTGCTGCAACAGGGCCTGCAGCGGTGTGTTGTCCAGCAGCGACCGAGGCCGCGCCCGGCGCCACCGCGCAATGGCCCAGCCCAAGGTGAACATGGTCAGCCACCTCGCGCCGGTGCGCACCACGCCAAACGCATCAGCTCGGTAGATCTGTTCGGCACTGAAACCCGACCAGGTGTCTTCCAACATCTGCACCGCCACCTCAAACCGGTCGGCCTGGCAGGCGAGCACCGTGCCGATGATGGCCCCGGCCGAGGTGCCGGCAATCACCGGAAAGGGGTTGTCAGTGGGCGCGCCGCTGGTGCGGCGGATGTGGTTGATGGCGCTGAGCACGCCCACCTGGTAGGCCGCCCGCGCGCCACCACCGGTGAGCACCAAGCCCGTCAGGGGCTGCTGAGCGCAGGCGCTGTGGTCCATCATGGGTCCGGCCGGCGTGCCGCGTGCGATGAACAGCCGCTCAAGCCGCCGCAGCAGCCGCTTCGTACACCACGCGGGCCTGGCCCTCGTGGGCCAGGGCACACCAGCGCGCCAGGGCCTCATCGGCCGGCCAAAAGCGCGAACGCTCGCCGAGGTCGACCTCTGCGACGGCGCCCAGGGCTTCGAAGTCTTCGCCCTCCAGCGCTGCCTGAGTGGCCAGGGCTTGACCGGCATGATGGGCGTCGAGGCCAAGAGTCTGCGCCTGTGCACCTGACACACCGGGCATGGAAGCCGACATGGCACCCGACATGGCACCCGTGGCGGCCGCTGGCGTGCGTTGCACCCGTACCCGCACCCGCAGGCCCTGCAGGGTGTCGCCCTCTTCCGTGCTGCGCACCACCGGCGGCCACAGCGACAGCACATCTTGCACCGGCAGGCTGGCCGACCGCACGGTGATGGACAGGTAGCGGCCAAAGCGCGCCCTCGCCGCGGGCAAGCTGAAGACCTGCTGCACATTCAGGCGCAGGCCGCCGCTTTGGCGATCGGGCTGCAGCTTGCCTTGGGCAATGAGCAGTTCATCTTCCTTGAACAGGTCTTTGTGGGCGTCGAGCAAGCGCTCGTCGGCCACGGCCTCGATCGTCTCGCTCTGGTCGTCCAGCTTGAAGATGCCCAAGCGCCCGCGCTGGGCGTTGATCACCTTGATATCGCCCACGATCCCGGCCACCAACACCGGTTCACGGGTGTCGGTCAACTCCGCGATACGGCGCGGCACAAAACGCCGAACCTCATCGTGGTACTGCTCGAAGAGGTGGCCGCTGATGTAAAAACCCAGCGCAGATTTCTCGGCCATCAAGCGTTCCCGAACACTCCACTCGGGCACATCCACCAAGTCGGGTTCGTGCATGCTCGAGCCGTGGGTATCGCCGAAATCGAACAGCCCGCCCTGCAGCGCATTGGCCTGTTGATCGTCTGCCCACTCGAAGGCCAGACCGACGCTGGCCAAAGCGCGTTCGCGCTCAGGATGCAAGGCGTCGAAGGCGCCCGCCTTGATCAAGGCCTCCACCACGCGTTTGTTGACCTTGCTGCGGTCCACGCGCGCGGCGAAATCGAACAAGCTCTTGAACGGTGCTGCCCCTTGGCCCTCATAGGCGCCGGTGCCGTCGCGCGCGGCCACGATGGCTTCAATGGCGCCGCGCCCCGTGCCCTTGACGGCACTCAGGCCATAGCGAATGCGACGGTCGCCTTCACGGCCAGGCGCAGGCTCAAAGCGCCAGGTGCCCAGGTTGATGTCCGGCGGATCGAAGGCCATGCCGAAGTTCTGCACCGCGTCCTGGCGCAAGACCTTGAGCTTGTCGGTGTCGTCCAACTCAATGGTCATGTTGGCCGCAAAGAACTCGGCTGTGCAGTGCACCTTCAACCAGGCGGTGTGATACGCCAACAGCGAGTACGCCGCGGCATGGCTCTTGTTGAAGCCGTATCCCGCAAACCGCTCCATCAGGTCGAAGACCTCATCGGCCTTCTCGGCGGCGATGCCCTTTTCGGTGGCGCCCTTTCGGAAGATTTCGCGTTGCTGCGCCATCTCCTCGGGCTTTTTCTTGCCCATGGCGCGGCGCAGCAGGTCAGCCCCACCCAGGGAGTAGCCGCCCATGTATTGCGCGGCCTGCATCACCTGTTCCTGGTACACAAAGATGCCGTAGGTTTCCGACAGCACTTTCTCCAACAGCGGGTGCGGATAGGTGATGGGCTCCTTGCCGTGCTTGCGCGCGCAAAAGCTGGGGATGTTTTCCATGGGGCCCGGACGGAACATCGCGTTCAGGGCGATGAGGTCTTCCAGTCGCGTGGGCTTGGCATCGCGCAGCATGGCCTGCATGCCGCGGCTTTCAAACTGGAACACCGCCTCGGTCAAACCCTCGGCGAAGAGCTTGTAGACCCGCGCATCGTCCAGCGGCAAGGTTTCATACTGGAAATCAGCCAGCTCCGGGCGGCGCGCGACGATGAAGTCTTTGGCCAACTCCAGGATGGTCAGCGTGGCCAGGCCCAGGAAGTCGAACTTCACCAGGCCGATGGCCTCCACATCGTCTTTGTCGTACTGGCTGACCGCCGCGTCACTGCCCGGCTGCTGGTACAGCGGACAAAAGTCGGTGATCTTGCCCGGCGCAATCAGCACCCCACCGGCGTGCATGCCCACGTTGCGGACCATGCCCTCGACCCGGCTGGCCAAGCTCAAGAGCTCGGCCACCTCTTCTTCAGCCGCCTCGCGCTGCTCCAACTCCGGCGCTTCCTGACGGGCGTAGATGATGCCGGGGTCCGGCTTTTCCGGGACCTTGGCCAGCGTGACGGATTTACCGGGCGGAGCGGGAATGAGCTTGGCGATGCTGTCCACATGCCCGTAGCCCATGCCCAGCACGCGGCCCACATCGCGCAGCGCGGCCTTGGCCGCCATGGTGCCAAAGGTGGCGATCTGGCTGACGGCGTCGCGCCCGTACTTGTCCTTCACATACTCGATCACCCGGTCGCGATTGGCCTGGCAGAAGTCCACATCGAAGTCGGGCATGGACACGCGCTCGGGGTTGAGGAAGCGCTCGAACAGCAACTCGTAGCGCAGCGGATCAAGGTCGGTGATGCTCAGCGCATAGGCCACGAGCGAGCCCGCGCCAGAGCCGCGGCCCGGCCCCACCGGACAGCCGTTTTTCTTGGCCCACTGGATGAAGTCCGACACGATCAAGAAGTAGCCCGGAAAGCCCATCTTCAAAATCGTGTTGATTTCGAATTCCAGGCGCTCGGTATAGGGCGCACGTTCACGTTCGCGCTGCTGGGCGTCGGGGAACAGCTGTTGCAGCCGCTGCTCCAGCCCGTCGAAGGAGGCCTGGCGGAAGTAGTCGGCAATGGGCATGCGCGTGCCGTCGGCCAGCAGCGGCGTGGGGAAGTCCGGCAGCTGAGGCTTGCCCAAGACCAGGCTCAAGTTGCAGCGCTGCGCAATCAGGACCGAGTTCTGCAGGGCCGCGGGCACATCGGCAAACAAGGCCTGCATCTGCGCCTGGGACTTGAAGTGCTGCTCAGGGGTGAAACGCTTGATGCGCTTGGGGTTGCTCAGCGTCTCACCTTCGGCCACGCACACCCGGGCCTCATGGGCCTCAAAGTCTTCCGTCTGCAGAAACTGCACCGGGTGCGTGGCCACCACCGGCAGGCCCTGCTGCGATGCAAAGGCCACGGCCGCTTGCACATGCGCTTCCTGCTGCGGCAGCCCGGCGCGCTGAATCTCCACATAAAACCGGTTGCCAAAAGCGTCCCGATATCGCTGGGCCAGGGCTTGTGCGCGTTCAGCGTCACCATCGAGCAGGGCCTGACCCAAGGCACCGCCCTCGGCGCCTGACAAGGCGATCAGGCCTTCTTGACACTCGGCCAGCCAGTCCCATTTCACCCAGGCCTGCGCGCGGTGCACATTGCCGGTCCAGGCGCGGGCCAAGAGATCGGACAAGTTCAGGTAGCCCCGGGCGTTTTGCACCAACACCAGCAGCCGCGTGGCTGGGCGGTCGCTGCCAGCATCAGGCTCCATCCACAGGTCGGCACCGATCAGCGGCTTGACCCCTTGGGCGCGGCAGGCACGGTAAAACTTGACCGCCCCGAACAGGTTGCCCAGGTCGGTGATGGCCAGGGCCACTTGGCGGTCCTGAGCGGCTGCAGCTGCGGCTTCGTCGATGCGCAGGGTTCCGTCGACAACAGAAAACTCGGTGTGGGTGCGCAGGTGTACGAAGGCCATGCGTCCATTGTAGGAAGTTGCCCTTGGAATGATCGGCGGCCTTGCAATCCTAGAATTCAGAGGTGACTTCCGTCTTGAACATCGCAGCCTACCGTTTCGTGCCCCTGCAGAACCTGCCGGTTTGGCAGGCCGAGCTGCTGCAAGCGGCGCAGGGCTTGGGGCTCAAAGGCACGGTGCTGCTGGCCGAAGAAGGCATCAACCTGTTTCTGGCCGGCCCTGAGGCTGAGGTGCGTCTGTGGCTGCAGGGCCTGTGCCAGCACCAGCCCTTTGCGGGCCTTCGGGCCAAAGAAAGCTGGAGCGAGCAAGTGCCCTTCAAGCGGCTGCGGGTGAAGATCAAGCGCGAGATCATCCGAATGAACCAAGCGGCCGTGGTGCCAGCAGCCGGGCGCGCGCCGGCCGTCGAGGCGGCCACGTTGGCGCGCTGGCTGGCCCAGGGACATGACGATCATGGCCGTCCGGTGGTGACCTTGGACACGCGCAACCGCTTCGAAGTGGACGAGGGCACGTTTGAAGGGGCCCTGGACTGGAACCTGTCCAAGTTCAGCGACTTTCCGCAGGCCCTGGCCCAGCATGCCCAAAGCTTGCGCGACAAAACCGTGGTGAGCTTTTGCACCGGCGGAATCCGATGCGAGAAGGCCGCCTTGGTGATGCAGGAGGCCGGGCTGAAGCATGCCTACCAGCTGGAGGGCGGCATCCTGCAGTACTTTGAAGACACCGACGGCGCCCCACACTGGCGCGGCCGCTGCGTGGTCTTTGATGAGCGCGGGTCCTTGGACGCTGAGCTTCGGGCCTAAGCGGAAACCGGCGCCTTTGGTCCCGGGTTTGGGGTCAGGGGTTTGGGGCCAGACCCAGCGCGGACCACTCAGGCCGCGGAGCCCCGCCGCTGGCGCAGGGCCTCGTACAGGCACACCGCCGAGGCCACCGACACATTGAGGCTTTCCACCGCGCCGGCCATGGGAATGTGCACCAGCTCGTCGCAGGTCTTGCGGGTCAGCTGGCGCATGCCAGGCCCTTCGGCGCCCAGTACCAGGGCCACCGGCCCGCGCAGATCGACGTCGTAGAGCGAACGGGGCGCATCGTCGCTCGTGCCGATGATGCGAATCTGGCGCTCCTTCAATTCGCCCAGCGTGCGCGCCAGGTTCACCACCATGAAGTAGGGCACGGTCTCAGCGGCACCGCTGGCCACCTTGGCCACGGTGGCGTTCAAACCCACGGCGTGGTCGCGCGGGGCGATCACCGCCTGGGCACCCGCCCCATCGGCCACGCGCAGGCAGGCCCCCAGGTTGTGCGGGTCGGTCACGCCATCGAGCACCAACAGCAACGGTGTTTGGCCGCGCTCATGCACCTCGTCCAGGTGATCGTCGATGGAGTGCTGCGCCTTCAGCGGCTGCACCCGCGCCACCACGCCCTGGTGCGGCGAACGGCCCGCCAGCTGGGCCAGGCCGGCTGCGTCGCTGTCCACGAGCTTCACCCCGGCTTCCTGGGCCCGCTGCAACAGGCCGCGCATGCGGCCGTCGCGCCGCTGCACGTCGTGGTGCAGCTCCAGCACCGAATCGGGCGCCGTCTTGAGCCGCACCGTCACCGCGTGAAAACCGAAGAGGATTTTGTTGTTCATCGAGCGATTGTCGCCGTGGGCGCTTGCCTTTATCGGCTCAGGAGCAGCAACAGGCCCCAAAACAGCGGCTGGTGCAGCATGTACAGGGTCAACGGCCACTGGCCCAGGAATGCCAGGGCGCGCGTGATGCGTGCCTCGGGCAGGTGCAAGCGCCGCAACTGGGGACCAACGGCCAGGCCCATCCACACCATGCCCATCCAGGGCAGAAGCGGCGCATAGTCTTCCGTGACCGGCTTGTGGGTGACCAGGCCCACGCCGTTGAGCCAGCGGCTGTCAAACACGGGGTGCTGCCAGACCTGCGGGGCCAACACGGCCAGCACCGCCAAGCCCAAGAGCACACGCGGGGGCCATGCGGCGGTCAAGCGCGCCAGCAGCACCATGAGCGCCAGGCCGTGCAAGACACCAAAGCTGATCCAGCTGTTCGGAAACACCAACCACGTGGCCAGCGACACCAGGCCAGCGCAGGCCACCACCTGGGCCCAGCGGCGCCAAAAGCGCCGCCAGCTCGGTGCTTGGGCCTGCGCGATCGCCTGTGAAGCCCCGGCGCAGAACATGAAGAGGCTCACAATGCACACCCGTTGCCACGTCCAAAACGGATCGGACAGAAACTGCTGGTGCGGCTGCAGCCACCCGAAGTGGTTCAGGTCAAAACAAAGGTGAAACGCCAACATCCACACGATGGCCACGCCGCGCAGGGCATCCAGGCTCTGCAGGCGCGCTTCGGGGCT
>RGEP01000102.1 GCA_009918225.1 Betaproteobacteria bacterium
CCAGTGCGCCTTGCACACAGCCGTCTTCACCTCCACGTCCATGCAAGGCGATGAACACCCGTGCATAGCCCTGTGCCTTGAGGTCCTGCAGGCTGCGCTCAGCCGGATCAAAGGCGTGGGCATCGACTCCCTGCGTGCGCAAGGCCTGCAGCACACCCTGACCCGACATCAGGGAGATCTCGCGCTCGGCCGAGGTGCCGCCCATGAGCACGGCCACGCGGCCGAGCTGCTGGGGGCTCAGAGGTGCCACGCTCACGCGCGGTCCTCCGTGCTCGGGGTGGACCCGAGTTCGGCCACCACGCGGGCAGCAACCCCGCCAATGGAGCCTGCGCCCATGGTGATGAGCACATCGCCGTCGCGAACCGCAGCGACGATCTCCCGGTCCAAACGCTGCACATCGTCCACAAACAAGGGGTCGACGCGGCCGGCCACGCGCAAGGCGCGGGCCATGGAACGCCCATCGGCTGCCACGATTGGGGCTTCGCCGGCCGCATACACCTCGGTCAGGAGCACGGCATCGGCCGTGCCCAACACCTTCACGAAATCTTCGAAACAGTCGCGGGTGCGGGTGTAACGGTGCGGTTGGAAGGCCAGCACCAAACGGCGTCCTGGGAAGGCACCGCGCGCAGCCTCGATGACCGCTGCCATTTCCACCGGGTGGTGTCCGTAGTCGTCGATGAGGGTAAACCGCCCGCCGCCCTGCGAGGGCGGAACCGGCAGCTCGCCATGGCGCTGGAAGCGCCGCCCCACCCCCCCGAAGCCCGCCAGGGCCTTGACGATGGGCGCCTCGGGCAACTCAAGTTCGGTGGCCACGGCGACGGCGGCCAGGGCGTTGCGCACGTTGTGCACGCCGGGCAGGTTCAGGGTGATGTCCAGATCAGGCAGGTGCACGCCATTGCGCCGCTGGCAGGTGAATCGCATCTGCCCACCAGGCAAGGCTTGCACATTGACCGCCCGCACCTGGCTTTCTTCGCCCAGGCCATAGGTGACGATGGGACGGCTCACCATGGGCAGGATGGAGCGGGCACCGGGGTCGTCGGCACACAAGATCGCCGCCCCGTAGAAGGGCATGCGGTGGAGAAAGTCCACGAAGGCGCTCTTCAGGCGCGAATAGTCGTGGCCGTAGGTTTCCATGTGGTCGGCGTCGATATTGGTGACGACGCTGAGCACGGGGCTCAAATTCAGAAACGAGGCATCGCTCTCATCAGCTTCCACGACGATGTACTCGCCGCGTCCAAGGGCCGAGTTGGTGCCAGCGCTGTTCAGGCGGCCGCCGATGACGAAGGTGGGGTCGAGCCCAGCGGCGGCCAGCACCGAGGTCACCAAGGAGGTGGTGGTCGTCTTGCCGTGGGTGCCGGCAATGGCAATCCCCTGGCGCAGGCGCATCAACTCGGCCAACATGGCCGCACGCGCGACCACCGGAATTCGCCGCGCCCGCGCGGCCATGACCTCGGGGTTGTCATGGCGCACCGCCGTAGACACCACCACCGCCTGCGCCCCTTCGACGTGGGCCGCATGGTGCCCAATGGACACACGGATGCCCAAGCTGGACAGGCGCTGGATCACAGGGCCGTCGCTTTGGTCCGAACCGGAAATGACGTAGCCCAGGTTGTGCAGGATTTCAGCAATGCCGCTCATGCCCGAGCCGCCGATGCCCACAAAGTGAATGTGCTTGACCGCGTGCTTCATGAAGGCTTCACCAGTCGTTCGAGTTCGTCGGCCACCCGGGCGGTCGCATCCAGGCGGGCGCAGGCGCGGGCACGCTCGGCCATGTGCAAGAGGCGCTCGCGGTCCAGGCTACTCAAGAGATCGGCCAGGCCCTGCGGCGTGAGTTGGTCTTGCTCCAGGTGCAGCGCCGCGCCCTGCTGGGCCATGAAGGCCGCGTTGTGGCGCTGATGGGCCGTGGTGCTGACCACCAAAGGCACCAAGATGCTGGCCACGCCCGCTGCGCACAGCTCGCTGACCGTGATGGCACCGGCGCGGCACAGCACCACATCGGCCTGCGCGAGTTCATCGGCCATGTTGTCAATGAAGGGCCGCACCACCACGCCTTCGGTCTTCAGCCCCAGGTCGGCCCAGCGCTGCTCGGCCGCTGCAGCCTGCGCCTGGCCGGTCTGGTGCACAACCGTGGGCCGCTGGCCTTCGGCCATCAGGGCCAGGGCCTGCGGCACGGTCTCGTTGAGCACCCGCGCACCCAGGCTGCCACCCACCACCAACAGGCGCAGAGGGCCTTGACGCCCTGCGTAGCGCTGCGCCGGTGGCGCAATGGCCGCCACTTCCGGGCGCACCGGGTTGCCGGTGACCAGGGCTTGCTTGACACCCTGTGAACCACCCTCAAAGCCGAAGGCCACCCGGTCGGCCACCGGCAGCAGCGCCTTGTTGCTCAGCAACAGGGCCGCATCGGCGTTGACCAACATCAGCGGCTTGCCCAGAAGACTGGCCATGAGCCCGCCGGGGAAACAGACATAGCCGCCCATGCCCAAGACCGCATCGGCCCGGCGGCGGCGCAGCAAGCGTGCCGCATCCCAGAAGGCCTTGAGCAAGCGCAGGCCACCGGTGGCGGTATGCCACAGGCCTTTGCCGCGCAAGCCGGTGAAGGCCAAGCCGTCCATCGGAATGCCGCTGGGTGGCACCAAGCGGTTTTCGAGCCCGGTGGTGGTGCCCATCCACGACACGGTCCAGCCGCGGCGTTGCATCTCGCCGGCCACGGCCAGGCCCGGTGTGATGTGGCCGCCAGTACCCGCGGCCATGATGACCAGGTGCGGCATCACGTGCGCCCCTCTCGCCGGTGCTGGATCGCGCTCATACCCGGCCTCCACGCATGAGCTGGCGGTTTTCCATGTCCACGCGCAAGACGATGGCAATGGCCGAGAGGTTGAGCAACAAGGCCGATCCACCGTAGCTCATCAGCGGCAGGGTCAGGCCCTTGGTGGGCAAAACACCCAGGTTCACGCCGATGTTGATGAAGGCCTGCACGCCGATCCAGATGCCGATGCCCTGGGTCATCAGGCCGGCAAAGACCCGGTCCATGGCAATGGCCTGGCGCCCGATGCTGAAGATGCGCCGGGTCAACCAGAAGAAGGCGGCAATCACGAACAACACGCCGATAAAGCCCAGTTCTTCTCCGAGCACGGCCATCAGGAAATCGGTGTGAGCCTCGGGCAGGTAATACAGCTTTTCAACGCTGTTGCCCAAGCCCTGGCCAAAGATTTCGCCGCGCCCAAAGGCGATCAGCGAGTGGGTGAGCTGATAGGCCTTGCCCTGCGCATAGGCCGGATTCCACGGGTCCAGGTAGGCGAAGATGCGCTGGCGGCGGAATTCGCTGAAGACGATCATGAGCACAAAGGCCCCGACCAGGATGGCCAAGCTCAGGAAGAACATGCGGCCGTTGACGCCACCCAAGAACAGGATGCCCAGGGCAATGGCGGCGATCACCATGAAAGCACCCATGTCCGGTTCGGCCAGCAGCAGCACACCCACCACGGCCAGGGCGATGCCCATGGGCAAGACCGCGCGCACAAAGTTTTCACGGGCGTCCATCTTGCGCACCATGTAATTCGCGGCATACATGGCAATGCCCAGCTTGGCCAACTCGCTGGGCTGGAAGTTCATGATGCCCATGGGAATCCAGCGCCGCGCACCGTTGACCCCCTTGCCGATGAAGGGGATCAGCACGATGACCAAGAGCGCCAGGGCCACCACAAAGATGTGTGGGGCATAGCGTTCCCACACCCGTATGGGAATCTGCAGCATCACCAGCGCCGCGGCTGTGGCCACGCCGATGGACAGCAGGTGGCGCAGCAGGAAATGCGTAGGGGTATAGCGGGCAAATCGAGGGTTGTCGGGCAAGGCTACCGAGGCCGAATAGACCATCACCAGGCCCAAAGCCACCAGCACCAGCACCACCAGGACCAGGGATTGATCAAAGCCCTGCAGCTTCGCCGGCTGGCCACTGCGGCCCACCCAATCGTGAATGGGCACGGCGCGCAGCGTCTCGTCCTGAACCTGGGCCCGGCCACCCAGCCAGGCCGGACGCGCCTGCCAAGCCTCAGCCCAGCGAGCCGACCCGCTGTTCAACGGTCCGGTGGAGCCGATGCTCATGCGACCACTCCCATGGCCTGGGCCCAAGCCTGGGCCTGGCCCACGAAGACCTCGGCGCGGTGCTTGTAGTCCCGGAACTGGTCCAGGCTCGCACAGGCGGGGCTCAGCAGCACGGAGTCGCCCGGGCGCGCCTGCTCAAAGGCCCAGGTACTGGCCGATACCAGGTCAGCGTGGCGCTGCATCGGCAGGTCCAAGCCCTCCAAGGCGTCGGCAATGGCCGCGGCATCACGGCCATAAAGGGCCACCGCGCGTGCGTGTCGGGCCAGCGGTTCGCGCAAGGGTCTGAAGTCCTGGCCTTTGCCATCACCACCGAGGAGCAGCACCAGGCGTGCGGGTTCGATGTCCTGCCCCAAGCCCTGCACGGCGGCGACCGTGGCACCCACGTTGGTGCCCTTGCTGTCGTCGTAAACGTCGATGTCGTCGGCGCGCAGCACGAAGCTCAACCGGTGCGGCTCACCGGTGTATTCGCGCAGTCCGTGCAGCATGACCCCCAGTGGACATCCGATGGCCGTGGCCAGGGACAGGGCGGCCAAAGCATTGGCAGCGTTGTGTCGGCCCCGAATGCGCAAGGCGTCGGCTGGCATCAGCCGTTGCAGGTGCACTTCCTCGTCGGCCGCGCGCGTGGATCGACCTTCGTCGTCATCTTGCGGGTGGGCTCTGACCAACCACGCCATTCCCCCTTCGACCACCAAGCCAAAGTCGCCCGGGCGGCCGGGGGCATCCAAGCCAAAGCGAACCGTCCGGCGCACCAGGGGTTTACCGGCCCGGCCGCGCGTGCCCTTGACCGGAATCGGGGCAGGCTCCAGCGCGATGACCTGCTCATCGTTTCGATTGATCACCATGACGGTGGACGACAAGGCCACGCTGCCGTCTTCTTGTGTGCGCGGCGGGGGACCGAAGATCCTCGACTTGGCCTGCACATAGTGGGCCATGTCGCCGTGCCAATCCAGGTGGTCTTGGGTGATGTTGAGCACAGCCGCAGCGGTGGGCTCAAAACCCTCGACCCCATCGAGCTGAAAGCTCGAGAGTTCCAAAACCCACACCTCGGGCAGAGCCGCCGCTTCTTCTTGCTCCGCAGCGTCCAGCGCCTTCGACAAGGTGTCCAAGAGGGAGGGGCCGATGTTGCCGGCCACCGCCACGCGGCGGCCACAACGCTGCACCAGCAACCCTGTGAGCTGGGTGGTGGTCGTCTTGCCATTGGTGCCGGTAATGGCCAGCACCTGCGGCGCATAGCCGCGGTCTGCCTCCAGGTCGGCCAGCGCACGGGCAAACAAGGCCAGCTCGGCGGCTACCGCCACGCGGTCGGCTTGGGCCGCCTGCAAGAGCGGCGCCACTTGGGGATCCAAGGGCGACAAGCCCGGGCTCTTGAGCACCAGGTGCACATCCATCAGAACAGCGGGGTCCAGTGGGCCGCTGAAAAACGTGCAGCCGTCCACTTCTTGCTCAAGCGCGGCGCGCATGGGCGCTTGTTCGCGGCTGTCCCACACCTGAACGCGTGCACCGTGTCGCCGGCACCAACGAGCCATGGCCAAGCCTGAGGTCCCAAGCCCCAGGATCAGCACCGAACGACCCGCCAGATGTTTCATCGCCTCAACGCAGCTTCAGACTCGACAAGCCCACCAAACACAAGAGCATGGTGATGATCCAAAAACGGACCACCACCTGCGTTTCCTTCCAGCCCTTCTTTTCGAAGTGGTGGTGCAGGGGCGCCATCAACAAGATGCGGCGTCCCACCCCGTAGCGGCGCTTGGTGTACTTGAACCAGCTCACCTGCAACATCACCGACAGCGCTTCCACCACGAAGATGCCGCCCATGATGGCCAGCACGATCTCCTGGCGCGTGATCACCGCAATCGTGCCGAGCGCGCCACCCAGGGCCAGGGCGCCCACGTCCCCCATGAAGACTTGGGCCGGGTGGGCGTTGAACCAGAGGAAGGCCAAGCCTGCGCCGGCCATGGCGGCACAAAAGATCAGCAGCTCGCCTGCCCCGGGGATGTAGGGAAAGATCAGGTATTTGCTGTACACCGAGTTGCCCACCACATAGGCGAAGACGCCCAAGGCCGAGCCCACCATGACCACCGGCATGATGGCCAGGCCATCGAGCCCATCGGTGAGGTTGACCGCATTGCTCGTTCCCACGATCACGAGGTAGGTCAGCACGATGAAGCCCCACACGCCCAGCGGGTAGCTCACCGTCTTGAAGAAGGGCACGAGCAGATCGGCCCGCGGCGGCAGGTCGGTATCAAAGCCACTGCTCACCCACACCGCAAACAACTCCAGCACCCGAATAAAGGAGGTTTCGGATACCGCAAAGGCCAGATACAAGGAGGCCAAGAGGCCGATCACCGACTGCCAAAAATACTTTTCGCGCGAGGACATCCCCTCGGGGTTCTTGTCCACCACCTTGCGCCAGTCATCGACCCAACCGATGGCGCCAAAGCCAAAGGTCACGATCATCACCACCCACACAAAGCGGTTGTCCCAATCGAACCACAACACGGTGGCCGCCGCGATGCTCAACAGCACGAGCACACCGCCCATCGTGGGCGTGCCGCTCTTGGCCAGGTGCGCCTGAA
>RGEP01000103.1 GCA_009918225.1 Betaproteobacteria bacterium
ATCAGCACCAAAGAATGCTTTTGCTCTTCGAAGAACCACACGCTCATGAAGGCCGAAAAGTCGCTGTCGCCGCGGTTGTCACGCAGGAACATCTCGGTGGCCGGCAGAGCCGCCCACTCGGTGATCGCGTTCATCTTGATGGTCAGCGCCTGCTCTTGGCTCAGCTGCGCCGGGTCGAAGCGGTCCCAGGGTATGTCGCGCTCCATATTCCAGCGCACGGCTTCGAGTTGCTTGAACAGTTCGGGGTAAAGCATGGTGGCCATCCGCTTGGCAGGGTGTCGGGGCCGCACAGAGGGGGCTACGGGAACCGGCGAACGCTCGGGGCCCCGTACCAACGCCTGAATGTGCAGCAGTCCGAATTCTAGGCACGCAGCCGTCACCCGGCTGACGACAGGGCCTGCGCAGCCTACTGCCGAGCGCGCCAGTCGGCCAAGGCCGCCGGAATCATGGTGAGCTCGGGCATGGGGCGAACGCCCCCGATGCTGCGGCGCTGGATCACCGGGGCCGAGCCACCGGCCCAGATTTCCACGGACGAGGGCAGCTTGCTGCGCAGTTCCTGCAGCCCATCGAGCACGTGGTTGGGGTTCATCACCCCTGAAAAACTCAGCACCACCAGGTCGACCACGTGGACCTGCGCGGCCATCACCATGTCCCAGATGGGTGTTTGCACGCCCAGCGAAATGCAGCGGCAGCCCTCCAGCCGCAGCAGGCACTCGGCCATGAGCAGGCCGATGCCATGCTGTTCGCCGGGGAAGGTGCTCAACAGCGCCAGCGGTGATTCTTCCGAGGTGGGCACCGGCAGGCTGTGCAAAGCATGGCGCAGCACCACCTGCAAAGACTCGGTGTAGGCATGCTCTTCGTAAATTTGCATGCGCCCACGCAGCCAGGCATCCCCCACCATGCGGTTGAAAGGAGCCACCACCTCCAAGACAAAACGGCCCAAGCCCATGTAGGCCACGCGCTGCGTGAGCAAACGGCGCAAGGACTCCACGTCGTGCGCATACACCGCATCCATCAGGGGCTGCAGGTCTTCCGCCGGCATGCCGGTGCTGCTGGGGCAGGTCGGCGCCAAAGCATCGACCAGCTTTTCGAGCTCCTCAGCGGGCAAGGACACGATGCGGCCCGGGCGGTGACCAGCGTCCAACAAGCGCTTGACCAGGCGCAAACGCTCCACTTGTTCGAGGGGGTAGGCACGCTCGCCCAGGGTGTCTCGGGTGGGTTGCGGGAAGCCGTAGCGCCGCTCCCAAACACGCAAGGTGTCCTTGCTCAGGCCGGTGTCACGCTCGACTGAGCTCCAGGAGTGGCCAATTATGGCTTCTGCGTGAGAATTGTCTACGACAGTTTGTACTCCGTCACCCGTTTTCGTTGTGCAGTCGAAGGGCCCGCCCCGGGAACACTTCCAGGCGTTTCTCCTCCTCCTCCCTCCCTCCCTTATTCGCCTGGGGGCACTGCACAGCGACCTTTGCACCGCGGGGTGTCCGGTAAAGTGGACACCCCGCCGTCAATCCAAGGCACGCGCATGAGACGAGTGGCCGTCATCGGCTCCGGTATATCGGGTTTGTCGGCTGCATACGGCCTGCGGCACCACGCCCAGGTCACGATGTTCGAGGCCGAAGGGCGCCCGGGCGGACACGCCAACACGGTGGACTTGAGCCTGGACGGCGTCACGCATGGCGTGGACACGGGCTTCCTCGTCTACAACGAACGCACCTATCCCCAGTTGATCGCCTTGTTCGACGAGCTGGGTGTGGACACCGCGCCGTCGGACATGTCGTTTTCGGTGCAGGTGCCGGACCAGAAGCTGGAGTGGAACGGTTCGGATCTCAACACGGTGTTTGCCCAGCGGCGCAACCTGCTGCGGCCCGCGTTCTTGCGGATGCTGCGCGAGATCCTGCGTTTCAACAAGACCGCCACGGCCATCGCCCAACGAAACGCCGAGGCCGAACTCGATGAGCCCATCGGCGACTTTCTTCGACGCGAGCGCTTCAGCATCGAGTTTCGCGACTGGTACTTCCTGCCGATGATCGGCTGCATCTGGTCTTGCCCCACCGACCAGATGCTGCGCTTTCCCGTGGCCACGATGATTCGGTTCTGCCACAACCACGGGCTCATCCAGGTCAACGACCGCCCGCAGTGGCGCACGGTGCGTGGCGGCTCTCGCCAGTATGTGCAAAAGCTGCTGGCCCATTTGGGCGCGCCCCACAGCCTGCGGCTGAACACGCCGGTGCGCGGCCTGCGCCGCCAAGAGGACGGTGTGGTGCTCAGCCTGGACAGCGGACCCGAGCACTTTGATGCGGTGGTGCTGGCCACCCACAGCGACCAGAGCTTGGCCTTGCTGCAAGACGCCAGCCCAGCCGAACAGGCCGTGTTGGGTGCCATCGGCTACCACGACAACCGCGCGGTGCTGCACACCGACATCCGAATGTTGCCCAAGCGGCCTTTGGCCTGGGCTGCTTGGAACTACGAACGGGCCAGCGACCACGCACACGAGCAGGCCCAGGTGTGCCTGCACTACCTGCTCAACAAGCTGCAGCCCCTGCCCTGGCAACTGCCGGTGATCGTGTCGCTCAACCCGGCGCGCCCGATCGATGCGTCGAAGGTGGTGCGCGAAATCGCCTACGCCCATCCGGTGTTCGACCGACGAGCCACGGCCGCACAGCAGGAACTGCCGGCCCTGCAGGGCCTGCGCCACACCTGGTACTGCGGTGCCTGGACCCGCTATGGCTTCCATGAAGACGGGATGATGTCGGGCACGGCGGTGGTGGAGCACATGCGCACCCGCGGCCTGCTGGGCGAACCGGGGGCCGTGGCGTGAATAGCCGCCCACCCTTGGCCCTGCTGGGAACCGGACAGGTGCAACACACCCGGCTGCGCCCGGCCCATCATGGCTTTCGCTACGGCACCTACTTTCTGATGCTGCCCTTGCGGGCCCTGGCGGCGCAACCCAGCGGCTGGGGCGCGGTGCGGCACAACCGATTGGGCCTGGTGAGCTTCCATGACCGCGACCACGGCACTGGCCAGGGCAGTGCATTGGCGTGGTTTGAATCGGTGCTGGCCGGTGAAGGGCTCTTGGAACAGGCCGATGGCGAGGTGTGGCTGCACACCTACCCGAGGGTGGCAGGGTATGCCTTCAAGCCGGTGAGCTTTTGGTATGCCCATCGGCGGGACGGCTCACTGCTTGCGGTGTTGGCCGAGGTCAACAACACCTTTGGCGAGCGGCACTGCTATCTGCTGAGCGGACCTGACCTGGCCTGGGGCCGTGAACGGCAGGCGAACAAGGTCTTCCATGTGTCGCCCTTCTGCGCCATTTCCGGCGACTACCGCTTTCGATTTCTGCGCACCACCGACCGCACGGTGGTGCGCATCGAGCACCACAACGCACAGGGCCCCCTGCTGCTGACCAGCGTCAGCGGACGGCTGCAGGCCGCCACCGCCCCCATCGTGCGCCGCGCCTTCTTCGGCATGCCGATGATGTCGCTGGGTGTCGTCTTCCGTATCCACTGGCAAGCGCTGCAGTTGGCCGTTAAGCGCGTGCCGTTTTTCCGCAAACCGCAACCACCGGACCTCTTCGTCACGCGATGAACACCACCACCCTCGACAAGCGCACCGGCATGGCCACCCTGCCGGTCCACGCACCGGCGGCCGCGCACGCCGTCTTCCGCCTGCTGCCCCGGCTGCAGCATGGCACCCTGGACGTGCAGCTGCCTGATGGCAGCCAGCTGCACTTTGGCGGCCCAGCACAGGCCAGCCCCTTGCGGGCCGCCTTGCGGCTGCACAACTGGAATGTGTGTTCGGCAGCACTGAAGAGCGGCGACATCGGCTTTGCCGAAAGCTTCATCGATGGGGACTGGACCACGCCCGACCTCACCGCCTTGCTCAAGCTGTTCATTGCCAACCGCGACGACATTGAGCACGTGATCTACGGGTCCTGGTGGGGTTCGCTGCTGTACCGGGCCAAGCACCTGCTCAACCGCAATTCGCGCAGCGGCAGCCGCAAGAACATCCACGCCCACTACGACCTGGGCAATGCCTTCTACCGGCTGTGGCTGGACGAAACCATGACCTACTCGGCGGCGCTGTTCGAGGCCGACCGCGAGCACGAAGACCTGGCCCATGCCCAACGTGCCAAGGTGAGGCGGGCCTTGCGCGAGTGTGGGGTGCAGCCGGGCTCACGGGTGCTGGAGATCGGCTGCGGCTGGGGTGGCCTGGCCGAGATTGCGGCCGCGGAGTTCAGCGCGCAGGTGACCGGGGTGACGCTGTCCACCGAGCAACTGGCTTGGGCCCAGGAGCGGCTGGCGCGTGCCGGGGTGCAGGCCCAGTGCGACCTGCGGCTGCAGGACTACCGCGACATTCGCGACGAACCCTTTGATGCGATCGCCTCCATCGAAATGTTCGAAGCTGTGGGCGAGGACTACTGGCCCGGTTTCTTCAAGACGGTGCACGACCGGCTCAAGCGCGGCGGCGTGGCCTGTATCCAAAGCATCACCATCCGCGACGATCTGTTCGACCGCTACCGGCGCAGCACCGACTTCATCCAGCAGTACATCTTTCCCGGCGGCATGCTGCCCAGCAAGTCTGTGTTTCGGGAACAGGCCCGCAAAGCGGGCCTGCAGGTCTCGCATGAGCTGGCCTTCGGCGCAGACTACGCCGAAACCCTCAAGCGTTGGCGCGAGGTGTTTCTGCGGGAAGAGGCTGCCGTGCGTGGGGTGGGCTTTGACACCCGAACGGTCAAAGCTCTTGCCAATCTCCCAGGGCTTTTTCTGGTCACCCATGCCGCGCTGCAGGTCGCGCCGCGTCATGTCCAGGCCCAAGGCGTAGGCATACACATGCTCCAAAGCGCGCGACACGGGGATGTCCCGGCCGCCCTTGTGCAGGGCCGCCACCAGTTCCACCTCGTAGTGGTAGTTTTTGGTCAGCGTGGGATAGGGGTGGTCGCCGACGGTGCCGGGGGCCACGTACTGAATGGCATCGGTTGGCTTCTGGAAGAAGAACGGCGGCTCACGCGTGGGGTCCGAGCCCATTTCGCGGGCGTGCGCCGCGTAGTTGCGTCCGATGCAGTAGATGCGGCGCACCGGGTACTGCAGGTCGGAGCCTGCCACGGGAATGGTGACGGCGGGCACGGTAAAGGGCATCGGCGGCGACGAGCCTGCACCGCGCGTTGCGCCGCGCACCTGGACATCCACGTTGGCACAGGCCCCCAGGGTGGTGGCTCCGAGGGCACCGGCGGTGCCCAGCAGGGTTCGGCGATTGACCATGTACAGCGTCTCCAAAAAAACAGGACGCCAGTTGAGCGGCAGGCGACGCCTTCGTCAAGCCGGGCTTGCACCCATGGGCGCACTCAGCGTTGCATCAAGCCCCGGCTGCGCGCAATGGCCAGCAGCAGACCCAGGGCCAAGCCCAGGCTCACCATGGCCGTGCCCCCGTAGCTGATGAAGGGCAGCGGCACCCCCACCACCGGCAGCATGCCGCTGACCATGCCGATGTTCACGAACATGTAGGTGAACAGGCTCAGGGTGATGGCCGCGGCCAACAGCCGTGAAAACAGGGTGGGGGCCGAGGCGGCGATCATCAGGCCACGCAGCAGCAAAAAGGCAAAGCAGCCCAACAGGGCCAGCACGCCGAGCAGGCCAAACTCTTCACTGAAGGCCGCGAAGATGAAGTCGGTGGTGCGCTCGGGGATGAATTCCAGGTGGGTTTGGGTGCCCTGCATGAAACCCTTGCCAAACACGCCGCCCGAACCGATGGCGATCATGCCCTGGATGATGTGAAACCCCTTGCCCAGCGGGTCGGTGGTCGGGTCCAGCAGGGTGCACACCCGGTGCTTTTGGTACTCGCGCAGCACATGCCAGTTCACCCCAGGCTCGCAGATGGCGTCGGAAAAACCGATCAAGAGCCCAACCCCCACCACGCCCACCAGCACCACCGGCCAGATCAACATCCACGACAAGCCGGCGAAGAAGATGACGAAGAAACCGCCCGAGAAGACCAAGATGGCGGTGCCCAGATCGGGCTGCTTGGCCACCAGCAAGAAGGGCAGCAGCAGCAAGGCGGCTGCCACCCAGAAGTCTGAGCGCTGCAGCTGTCCGCGCTGGCTTTCACACTTCTGAAACCACCACGCCAGCATCAAAGGCATGGCGATCTTCAGAATTTCACTGGGCTGAATGACCGCCACGCCGACATTGAGCCAGCGGGTCGCGCCCTTCTTGGTGATGCCAAACAAGGCCACCGCCACCAACAGCACCACACCCGCCGTGTACAGCGGCACAGCCACCCGCATCAACTTGTGCGGTGGCACTTGCGCCACGGTGAACATGATCACCGCCGCCAGGCCCATGTTGCGCAGATGGTCCACAAAACGGGTGCCGTGGTCAAAGCCTGCGGAGTACATGGTCACGAGGCCCAGAGCGGCGAGCAACAAGACCGCCAACAGCAGGCCCCCGTCAAAGCCCTCGACCAGGGGCCGCAGGCGTTGCCAGCGTGAGGGTTGGGTGTAGGCAGTGGTCATGGACGGTGGTCACGGACGGGCGGCCACGCGGGTGGGCGCTGTGATGCCGGGCTCTGGCGGCAAGGTTCCGGGCAAGGCCACATCCGCCGCGCGGCGCGGCGCACCGATGGGCGCAGCCGACTCCCCGCGCTGGGTGGCGGCGATGTCATCTTCACTGGGCCAGCGGCC
>RGEP01000104.1 GCA_009918225.1 Betaproteobacteria bacterium
GAAGGGGTCCTCACCAACGAGCGGGTGAACGACGCGGTGGCCGAACCGGTGGTCTACATGCTCGACCGCTATGTGGTGGGTGGCTTCTACCGGGTGCACGCCGAGCGCGGGGTGGACGAGAACCTCAACGCCCCCGGTGCGGCCTTCGTGCCCTTGGCCTTCGCCGAGCCCAACCACCTCCCGCGCCCTGGGGTCAAACCGGGCGCTTCGGCCCCCAATCGCTTCTACATGTACGGGGTGATCGCCCGCTTGGCCATGTTGGCTGCCAGCTATGAGCTGGAAGCGACCGACCCCGAAGCCGAGATTTACGACTAGAGCGCAGGCCTTCCATCCGCTACAGTCCAGGCTGAGGGCTGAAAAAGATGTTGCGGTGCAGCATTTTTTGTGCACAATCCGGCCCGTGAGCCTCTGAAGGCCCGCTTCGGCGGACCGCCTTCTTCGTGAACCCCCCGTCCAACGCCACCCGATCCCCCAGCGTCCAGGCCTCTTTGGCTCTGGCGGCCTTGGGCGTGGTCTATGGCGACATCGGCACCAGCCCGCTTTACGCGCTCAAGGAAGTCTTTCACGGCGGCCATGTGGCGCTGACCCCCGACAACATCCTGGGGGTCTTGTCCTTGCTGTTCTGGACCATGACCATACGCCGGCCATTTCGGTGCTGTCGGCGGTGGAGGGCATCGATGTGTACGCGCCCGAGTACCACGAGCTGATCGTCCCCCTGTCGCTCTTGGTGCTGGCGGGCTTGTTTGCGGTGCAGCGCTTTGGCACCGCCTCGGTGGGCCGGGCCTTCGGGCCGCTGATGTTGGTGTGGTTCACCTCGTTGGCTGCGTTGGGTCTGCCCTCCATCATCGAGAACCCGGCCGTCTTGGCCGCCCTGAACCCTCAGCATGCCCTGCGCTTTGGTTTGGACAACGGCTGGATTGCCTTCGTGGCCCTGGGTGCCGTGGTGCTGGTGGTGACCGGCGGCGAAGCGCTGTATGCCGACCTCGGCCACTTCGGCAAGCGGCCGATTCGCGTGGCTTGGTATGGGGTGGTGATGCCGGCCTTGGTGCTGAATTATTTCGGCCAAGGCGCGCTGCTGCTGCGCGACCCCGAAGCCATCAAGAACCCCTTCTATCTGATCGCGCCGGACTGGGCCGAGATCCCGCTGTTCATCCTGGCCACCATGGCGGCCATCGTGGCCTCGCAGGCCTTGATCACCGCGGCGTTCTCCGTCACCAAGCAGGCCATTCAGCTGGGCATCCTGCCGCGCATGCGCATCCTGCACACCTCGGTGCGCGACACCGGTCAGATCTACGTGCCCTTCATCAACTGGATGCTGTTCGCCTTTGTGGTGGTGGCGGTGTCTTTCTTCGGGTCATCGAGCAAGTTGGCCGGCGCCTACGGCGTGGCGGTCACCATCGACATGACCATCACCACGGTGATGACCTTCTTCGTCATCCGCCATGGGTGGAAGTACCCCCTGCCCCTGTGCATCTTGGCCACCATCTTCTTCTTCATCATCGACGTGGCCTTCCTGTCGTCCAACCTGCTCAAGTTGTTCGCCGGCGGTTGGTTCCCGCTGGCCATCGGCCTGGCCATGTTCACCTTGATGTTGACCTGGCGCCAGGGCTCAGCCCTGTTGCGCGAGCGGCTGCGCGATGAAGCCATTCCCTTGCAGGACTTCCTGGACGCGGTTTTTGTGCACCCGCCGACCCGGGTGGCCGGCACTGCCGTCTTCATGACGCCCGACCCGGGCCTCACGCCCACGGCCATGATGCACAACCTCAAGCACAACAAAGTGCTGCACGAGCGCAACTTGTTTGTCACGGTGTGCCACCACGACGTGCCCTGGGTGGGTTTCAACCAGCGCGTCCAGGTTGATGCTTTGGGCCATGACTGTTGGGCGGTCACCTTGAACTTCGGCTTCAAGAACGAGCCCGACGTGCCGCAGGCCCTGAGCCTGCTCAAGACCCACGGGGTGGTGCTCGACGATATGGACACGAGCTACTTCCTCAGCCGCGACATCGTCATTCCCGCTTTGGGCCAAGGCATGGCCATGTGGCGCGAGAAGCTGTTTGCCGGCTTGCACCGCAACGCTGCTGCTGCTGCCGACTTCCTGCGGCTGCCCACCAACCGCGTGGTGGAACTGGGCTCCAAGGTCGAAATCTAGAGCCGGGGCGGTCGCTTCGTGCGGCGCTCGGCAGACCTGGCGCCTTTGTGCAACAGTTGATGCCCGACCGGAGCATCCATGAAACTGTTGTTCATCGCCGACCCACTGGAGTCCTTCAAGATTGCCAAGGACAGCACCTACGCCATGATGCGCGAGGCGCAGCGCCGTGGGCATACCTTGATGGCGTGTGAGCCCAAGGATGTGCGATGGTTGCGTGGCGAAAAGGTCACCGCCTTCGTTCGCGACATCGCGGTGCTCGACACCCCGGTGGACCCCTATGAATGGTTCACAGCGGCGCAGGCCGCGCCCTATGAGCGCCCCCAAGTGCTGGCCGACGTGGACGCGGTGCTGATGCGAAAAGACCCGCCCTTTGACAGCGAGTACTTCTACGCCACGCACCTGCTGTCACAGGCCGAACGCGAAGGCGCGCGGGTTTTCAACAGCCCCCAAGCCTTGCGCGACCACCCAGAGAAGCTGGCCATCCTGGAGTTTCCTGAGTTCATTGCGCCCACCCTGGTGACGCGCGATGCCGCCGACATACGGCGCTTCCATGCCGAGCATGGCGACATCATCCTCAAGCCCCTGGACGGCATGGGCGGCATGGGCATCTTCCGGGTTCGTGCCGATGGGCTGAACCTGGGCAGCATCACCGAAACCCTCAACCGCCATGGGGCCCAGACCGTGATGGTGCAACGCTTCTTGCCCGCCATTGCCGACGGTGACAAGCGCGTGCTGGTGATCGGGGGCCAAGCCGTGCCCTACGGCCTGGCCCGCATTCCGCAGGGCAACGAGGTCCGGGGCAACCTGGCTGCCGGTGGCCGAGGCGAGGCGCGTGAACTCAGTGATCGCGATCGCGAGATTGCCCAGGCCCTGGGGCCGACCTTGGCGGCCCGCGGTTTGTTGTTGGTGGGCTTGGACATCATCGGCGATCAACTCACTGAGATCAACGTGACCAGCCCCACCTGCTTTGCGGAGATCACCGCGCAAACCGGTTTTGATGTGGCGGCCTGCTTCATCGATGCCTTGGAGATCGCGGTGATGGCGCGCCGATCGGGCGCGGCGCCGGGCTTCAAGGCCAGCGCCAACGGCGTTCAAGGCGGCTGAGCTCGCCATGAGCCTGCTATGACCCTGCCATGAGTCTGCTATGAGCCTGCTATGAGCCGGCGTTATCGGCTGGGGCCTGAGCCCCTGCAACAACGGGCACGGCGGTGGGCCCGACGGTGGCTGCCCTGGACGGTGGCGGGCACTGCCCTGATGGCCTGTTGCGCATCAGCGCATGACACCTGGTTTGAGCGCCATCCGTCGTTCACGCCGACCCTTCCGGTCATGGTCTTGGGCACGGGCAACCAATACCCGGTGTTCGACTCGCGCAACGATCTGGGCAGCCTGGTGGACAGCGGCTGCCAGGCCGGCGGCCACATTCAGCGCGGCTTGGTGGAGCGTGACCCCCAGTCCGCAGCTTTAACCCTGAGCACCCCGCAGCCCCTGCCTGCGGCCCCTCGCCTGAACTGCTGGGCGCGGTTTCAGCCCTTTGAGGTCGAACTGCCCGATGCCTTGGTCGAGGCCTACTTCAAGGAGGCCATGCCACCGGCGGCGGTGCGCCAAGCGTGGGCGGCGCAAAAGGCGCGCGGCCAGCCCTGGCGCGAACGCTATGTGAAGCAGGCGCGGCTGGACTGGTTTTCCGGGGCCCCTGAAGCGACCGCAGCCACCGCAGCCACCGCAGCCACCGCAGCGGGCACGCTGGTGCCGCTGGTGCCGCTGGAGCAGGGCCTGGATGCGCTCTTGTTGCAGCCCTTGCGGGCAGCCCGTGTGGGCGACGAGCTGGAATTCCAGGTGTACAAGGACGGAAAGCCCCTGCCGAATTTCTCGGTGGAGTTTCGCCTGCAGACCTCGCGCATGGGATGGTGGCGGCGCACCGATGACCAGGGTCGGGTGCGGCTGCGCCCACCTGCGGCCGGTGCCTGGCTGCTCCGCGGCATCGAGCTCACCCCACCACCACCGGGCAGTACTCCACCCCTGTGGCAAGGCCAGTTCATCACACTGGCTTTCGAGGTGCAGGCCTCGGGCACGCCAGGGCCCTAGCGACAATCCCGCCATGGCCTTGCTCACCCTGAACCGACTTCAACTGGCTTATGGCCATGTACCGCTCCTGGATGGGGCGGCCTTCTCGCTGGAGGCGGCTGAGCGCGTGGCCCTGATCGGCCGCAATGGCGCGGGCAAGTCCTCGTTGCTCAAGATCATGGCCGGTCTGGAGTCACCCGATGATGGCGAACTGCAGCTGCAGCAAGGCGTGCGGCGGGTGTACGTGGCTCAGGAGCCCCAGTTTCCGCAAGGCTGCTCGGTGTTCGAGGCGGTCAGCCTGGGCCTGGGCGAGGTGCTGGAGCTGCGCCGCCGCTACGACGCCCTGCTGGAAGGCCCGGCGGTCGGGGCGGGCGATGCCCCCATGGCCGAGGGTGTGGCGGGCTTCAGCCAGGAGCTCGATGAGCTGCACAGCCGCTTGGACGCCCTGGACGGCTGGGCCTGGGAGGCCCGGGTGCAGGAGGCCTTGCAGCGCCTGCACCTGAACGCCGATGCCGCAGTGGCCCAGCTCTCGGGCGGCACGCGCAAGCGGGTGGCCTTGGCCCAGGCCTTGGTTTCCAGGCCCGATGTGCTCCTGCTGGACGAGCCCACCAACCATCTGGACTTGGACGCCATCGAGTGGTTGCAAGACCTGCTGCGCGACTGGCGCGGTGCCCTGGTCTTCATCTCACACGACCGCGCCTTTATTGACGCGGTAGCCAGCCGCATCGTAGAACTCGACCGTGGCCTGCTGCGCAGCTATCCGGGTGCCTATGCGGCCTTCGAGCAGGCGCGGGAACGCGAGCTCGAAGCCCAGGCCCTGGCCCATGCCCGCGCGGACAAGCTGCTGGCCCAGGAAGAGGTGTGGATACGCAAGGGCGTGGAGGCGCGCAGGACCCGCAGCGTGTCTCGCGTGGCGCGCTTGCAAGACCTGCGGCAGCAGCGCGCGCAGCGCCGAGAACAGCTCGGCCAGGTGCGCTTGGAGCTCGATGCCGGCGTGCCCAGCGGAAAGATCGTGGCCGAGCTGCAGGACGTGGGCCTGCGCCACGGCCCCGATCAGCCCTGGCTGGTCCGCCGCTTTTCTTCCACCATCCTGCGGGGCGACAAGGTGGGCCTGATCGGCCCCAACGGCGTGGGCAAGACCAGCTTGCTGCGCCTGATCCTGGGACAGGCCGAACCCAGCGAAGGCCGCGTGCGCCGCGGCACGCAGCTGCAGGTGGCCTACTTCGACCAAATGCGCGCCGGCCTGAACCTGGACGCCACCCTGGCCGACACCATCAGCCCGGGCAGCGAGTGGATCGAGATCAACGGCGCCCGCAAGCATGTGATGAGCTACCTGGGCGACTTCTTGTTCGCACCCGAGCGGGCCAACAGCCCGGTGCGCACGCTCTCCGGCGGCGAGCGCAACCGCCTTTTGCTCGCGCGCCTGTTTGCCCTGCCGGCCAATGTGCTGGTGCTCGACGAGCCCACCAACGACCTGGACATCGACACCCTGGAGCTCTTGGAAGAGCTGCTGCAGCAGTACCGAGGCACCGTGTTTCTCGTCAGCCACGACCGGCGCTTTGTGGACGCTGTGGTCACCAGCACGGTGGCCTGGGAAGGCGACCCGGCGCAAGGCGGCCAGCCCGGCCTGTGGCGCGAATACGAGGGTGGCATCGAGGATTGGATCGTGCAACGCAACCGCGCGCGCGCTTTGCAGGCCACTGCGGCGGGCGCTGCCCTTGCTGCTGCCGGCAAACACACCGCCACGGCCATAAGCACCAGCAAAGCCGCAGCGGCAAGCCGCAGCTCTGTATCCGCGGACACGCCACCCGGCAGCGCTGGTGACACGGCTGTGACGGTTGCCACTGCTGCGACGGCTGCCACTGCTGCCACTGCCGCCGCTGCTGCCACTGCCGTTAGGCGCAAGCTCAGCTACAAGGAGCAGCGCGAGCTCGACGCCCTGCCCGCCCTGATCGACCAACTGGAAACCGAACAGCGCGACATCGAGGCCGCACTGGCCGATGGCTCGCTCTACAGCAGCGACCTCGGCCGTGCGACCGCCCTGAGCCAGCGCAGCGCCAGCATCGAAGAGGCCTTGATGCAGGCCTTGGAGCGTTGGGAAGCCCTGGGGTCGCGGTGAGCCGCGCCGTCAGCGGCTGGCCAGCAGCAGCACCTGTTCCAGTGCCGCGCGCACCGTGGCTTCGCGCACCGCAGCGCGGTCTCCGCTGAACGACAGGCCGCGGGTGCCGGCCTCGACCGTGTCACCGGGCCCCCTGCGCAGCGCCCACCCCAGCCACACCGTTCCGACCGGTTTACCGGGCACCGCGCCACCCGGGCCTGCAATGCCGGTGACCGATACCGCCACCTGGGCCTGCGAATGCCGCAAGGCGCCCTCGGCCATGGCCTGCGCCACCGAGGCGCTCACCGCGCCGGCTTGCGCAATGGCCGCGGCCGGCACACCCAAGAGCTCG
>RGEP01000105.1 GCA_009918225.1 Betaproteobacteria bacterium
ACTGCACCTCATGGGCCGCCGCCAAACTGTCTAGGGCTTGCCACAGGTCCACATTCTTGACCGGCTTGCGATCGGCCGTTTTCCAACCACGCGCCTTCCATCCCCGTATCCACGCGGTGATGCCCTGGCGCACATACTCGCTGTCGGTGTACACATCCACAGCGCAAGGACGCTTAAGCGAGGTCAAGGCCTGGATGACGGCGGTCAGTTCCATGCGGTTGTTGGTGGTGTTGCGTTCACCGCCGAACAACTCACGCTCGTGTTCACCGTAGCGCAGCCAAGCACCCCAGCCGCCCGGTCCGGGGTTGCCTTTGCAGGCACCGTCCGTGTAGATCAGGACCCGGACATCGCTCATCGGACAGGGCCTTCGTCTGACCGCCGCCGCCCAAGCGTGCTGGGGGCTGGCTGCAAGTTGGTCGGCGCGGGCATCACCCGGTGCTGTCGCTGGGTCACCACGGTCTGACCAGCGGCTCGGCTGCCCTTGGCCTGCCGGCTCAGGCCCAGCAAGCGCATGCCCCGGACCCGCTTGACCGCCATGACGGCATACAGCCCCCCAAACACCGGCCACCAGCGGTCGCCCAGTGGCTCCATCCACCGCAGCCGGTCTAGCCAGGCCTGATGACCCATGGGCGGCGTGTAGCAACCGAAGCGCCCCCCTTCGACTTCGAAACTCAGCAGGTGCAGCCAATCCCTCAACCGCCAATAGCCCACCCAGTCTTGCACCGAGGCCCAGGGGGAGGCCTGGCCTTCGCGATGCTTGAAGCCGCGCACACGGCCTGCAATCCCCCAGAGGCTGGCGGGGTTGAAGCCCGTGATCAACAAACGGCCTTCGGGCCGCAGCACACGCTCAGCTTCGCGCAGGGTCTGGTGCGCATCGGCGCTGCCCTCCAGCGTGTGAGGCAAGACCACCAAGTCCAGGCTGTTGTTCTCAAAAGGCAGCGCATGGAACTCAGCGCACACCACAGGCGCGGTGTAACCCGCTGTTTCACCACATGGTGCCGGCGCGAAAGGCTCGACGGCCACGGGACTCAGCAGCCAGCGGTGGGGCATGCGGTTGTGGCGCAAGGCCTGCAAGGCCGGCAGGCCCAACTGCAGCGCGTGGTAGCCGAATACGTCGGACACCCAGTGGTCGATCTGGGCCTGCTGCCAAGCCAAGGCATGCGCGCCTGCGACCGTGGCCGTCCAGGGCAGCGGGGCCTCGAGGGAGGCGTTCCTATAATCCGGCGCTTGGTTGATGTCCATCACCTCATGATCGAACTGCTGAGCCTGCCGGCCTTCTCCGACAACTACATCTGGATGGTGCACAACGGCCGCGAAGCGGCGGTCGTGGACCCAGGAGATGCCGAGGTGGTGCGACGGGCCTTGGACCAGCGGCAGTTGTCGCTGGTGGCCATTCTAGTGACCCACCACCATCCGGACCACACCGGCGGCGTGCAGGCACTGCGCGAGGTGCTCCAGGGTGAGGTGTACGCGCCAGCCTTGGAACAAACGCCTGAGCCCCGCCGGCCTGTTCAGGGAGGACAGTCGCTGCAGGTGCTCGCTCAAAGTGTGCAGGTCTGGGATGTCCCGGGGCACACGGCCGGCCACATTGCCTATGTGATGACACCCGAGGGTCAAGACCCGATCTTGTTCTGTGGTGACACCCTGTTTTCCGGTGGCTGCGGGCGGCTTTTTGAAGGCACCCCGGCCCAAATGCACGCATCGCTGTCGCTGCTGGCAGGCCTGCCGGGACGCACCCGGGTGTGTTGCGCCCATGAATACACCGTCTCCAACCTGCGATTTGCCCGCATGGTCGAGCCCCGTAACGCCGCTCTGGAGGCCTACCAAAACCACTGTCAGGGCCTGCGTGAACGGGGCGTCCCCACCCTGCCCTCGACCATCGAGACCGAACGTGCGATCAACCCCTTCCTGCGTTGCCAGGAGCCTGATGTGCGCCACAGCGCCTTGGCCCAAGGCGCCACCGGTGGAGACCCCGTAGCGGTGTTGGCTGCGCTGCGTGAATGGAAGAACCGCACGTGAGCGCCCTCAAGGCCCTGAATCGCGTGGCGCAGGTCCTTGGCCTGAACCTTCGACGAGCAACACGAACCGCGGCCTTGCTTGGGGCTGCTGCTGCACTGGGCCTGCTTGCCGGGTGCGCGTCGTTACCGGGGGCTTCTGCCGACGCAAGTCCGGCATCGGCCAGTGCTGCGCCCAGCGCCGACACCACACCGCGTCCGCCTGAAGCGCAAGGCGCTCCTCACGCCGTTGTTGAGCCCGCACCTGCGCTGAGCGGCGCCACGGGCACTGCTGCAGCCCCGTCCGGCCGCTTGGGCTTGGACAGCTTGAATCCTGATCAGACGATCCGATTCGACGCACCAGAAGCCAAGCGGGATTTGTGGCAACGCATTCGAGCCGGCTATGGTTTGTCTGACCTTCAAAGCCCACAGCTCGTTCGAAGCACCGAGCAGTGGTATGCAGCCCGCCCCGACTATGTGCAGCGCATGACCGCGCGGGGCGCTCGCTACCTCTTCCACATCGTCGAAGAGGTGGAGCGGCGCCGTTTGCCCACCGAGTTGGCCCTGCTGCCCTTCATCGAAAGCGCCTTCAATCCTCAGGCCCTGAGCACCGCCAAGGCTTCAGGGATGTGGCAGTTCATGCCTGCCACGGGTCGGGACTTCTCGCTCAAGCAGAACGCCTTTCGAGACGATCGGCGCGATGTCTTGGCTTCGACCCGAGCAGCCCTGGATTACCTGACGCGATTGCACGCCCTGTTTGGAGACTGGCACCTGGCACTGGCCGCATACAACTGGGGCGAGGGCAATGTTCAGCGTGCCATTCAGCGCAACCAGCGCGCGGGCTTGCCCACGGACTACGAAAGCCTGCGCATGCCCGACGAGACACGTCGCTATGTGCCCAAGCTGCTGGCCGTCAAGAACCTCGTCGCTCAACCGCAGGCCTTTGGGCTGACCCTGCCCCCGCTGGAGAACCACCCCTTTTTCCTGACGGTACCCATTGAGCGGGACATCGATGTGGCGGTGGCTGCGCGTCTGGCAGGGCTGGATGAAGCGGACTTTGCGGCCCTCAATCCACAACACAACCGCCCGGTGATTCTGGCCGCCGGTACGCCCCATGTTTTGCTGCCCTACGACAACGCCGAGCGCTTTCTGAGCGAGTTGGATCGGCACAAGGGCCCCCTGGCCTCCTGGACCGCTTGGGTCGCGCCCCGTACGCTGCGCACGGCAGAAGCGGCCAAGCTCACCGGTATGGACGAGACCCGCCTGCGTGACATCAACCGCATCCCCAGGGGCATGATGATCCGCCAGGGATCGGCCCTCTTGGTGCCGCGCCACGGCCGTCATCATCATGATGTCAGTGAACAGCTGGCCGATAACGGCACCCTGCAACTGCAGCGGGAAGTGGCGGCCAAAGCCAAGGCCAAGGCCAAGACCGCCACGCCAACCACGGCGTCCTCAGGCAGCAAGCCCAAGACCGCTGCGTCCAAACCGGGATCGCAAACGGCCGGCACCACCGCGCGCAGCGTCAGCGCCGCACCCGCAGGCGGATCATCCAACAAAGACAGCAAAACCCGAGTGGCCACAGGCGCTGAAACCGCCGTTCGGCGATAAGGTCAGCTGGCGGCGCCGTACCAAGGGTGCGCCGCTCGGGGTGCTCGGGGCGCTCGAAGCGGTTGCAGCCCTAGGGGAGCTGGGGCGCAGAGTGCAAGCAGGACACGTGCAGCGCCACCGAGGCCATCAACGCCGGTGGGCCAGGGCGTGGGCGATCGTGGACAGGTCGACGAATTCCAACTCGCTGCCCACTGGCACACCGCGCGCAAGCCGGCTCACTTTGACGGGCAATCCATCCAGGGCCGCGGCCAGTGCATGTGCGGTGGCCTCCCCCTCAGCGGTGAAGCTCAGCGCCAGGATGATTTCGCGCAGTTCGCCCTCGCGTGCGCGCTCGATCAGGGGCGCAAAGCCGATGTCCTGTGGGCCCGTGCCACCCAG
Source organism: Betaproteobacteria bacterium (assembly GCA_009918225.1). Taxonomy (GTDB): domain Bacteria; phylum Pseudomonadota; class Gammaproteobacteria; order Burkholderiales; family Burkholderiaceae_C; genus RFTU01. Next base: position 3,984 of record RGEP01000105.1, read on the forward strand.
TGGGCTCAAGCGCCCCATCAGCACGAAGTAGCGGCCCAGATAGCCACCCGTTCGCTCCAAGGCGGCCTGATCAGCCGGGGTTTCAACCACACACAGCAGCCCAGCATCTCGCTGCGGGTCTGAGCACAGCCCGCATACGGGACTCTGGCTGAAGGTGTGGCAACGGCTGCAGTGGCCGACCTCCTGAGCGGCAGCTGCCAACGCCAGCGACAAACGCTGCGCACCCGCTCGGTCATGCTGCAAGAGGTGAAAGGCCATGCGCTGGGCCGAACGCTGCCCCACACCCGGCAAACAGCGCAGGGCCTCGATGAGGCTGTCCAGCCGAGGCGAGTTCGACACCGTCAGAACGGCAGCTTCATGCCCGGCGGCAGGGGCAAGCCCGCCGTGAGCTTGCTCATTTTCTCTTGGGACAACTGCTCGGCGCGGCGCACGGCATCGTTGAAGGCCGCGGCCACCAGGTCCTCGAGCATGTCTTTGTCATCGGCCAGCAGGCTCGGGTCGATGCTCACCCGCTTGACGTCGTGCTTGCAGGTCATCGTCACCTTGACCAAGCCGGCTCCGGATTGGCCCTCCACCTCCAACAGCGCCAGTTCATCCTGCGCGCGCTTGAGGTTGTCTTGCATCGCCTGGGCCTGCTTCATCAGCCCGGCGAGTTGACCCTTCATCATGTTGTGTGGCTCCGATTGTCTGGGGGGTTGGGTTAAGTGAGTGGGTTGCGCCAGCCTCAAGCCGACGGTTCCAAGGGCCGTACCGACCCGGGGACAATTTGGGCGCCCGGAAACTGCGCCAACAGGTCTTGCACCAAAGGATCTTGCCGGATCAGGGCCTCGGCCTGCGCCTGCTTGCGTTCGCGACGGCGGGTTTCGCGCAGCGCCACGCTGTCGCTGACCTCACCCAGCTGCACCTGCAGCGTCCAGCGTTGGCCTGTGTGCTGTTGCAGGGCATCGCTGAGCTTGGCCACCAAGGCCTCGGTGGCCAGGGACTCGCTGCGCACGCGCAGCTGCAGCCGCTGCTCATCCTCATGAAGGGCCACACATTGGGCCTGCAGTCCCAACTCCCGAGCCAGGGCGTTGACCGATTGCGACTGCACCAGGGCGCTGATCCACGTGCACCAGCGCTCCATTGCCACAGGATCCACGGCATCGGCCTCAAGCGCAGGCGGGGCAGTAGAGCTGGGAGCTGCAGGAGCGGCTGGCGTCGGTGCCGCAGCAGGGCCCAGGGCCGGGCGCAGGTCCACGCGAGCCGGGCGATGCCCAGTGGCCACCAAGGCCTGTGGTGCGCTGCGCACAGGTGCACTCTCCACAGGCCCCCTGACGAATGCGCAATAGCGCCAGGCAACCATCAGCAGCGCCGCGTGCTCATCCGGTGCCAACCCCAATTCGGGGCGAGCCGCCAGGAGCATCGAGTACAGCAGCTGCACTTCCTGCGGATCCCATCGGCCTGCCAGCGCTCGCCAAGGCTCATCGTGGGCGTCCAAGAGGCTGCCGGGCAGGTTCTGCTCCAACGCGATGGACTGCAGCGCTTGTGCCATGGCATCCAGAGCGGCGGTTGCCGACTGCCCGCTGTCCTTCAAGGCTTGTTGGGCTTGCACCACGGCCGCGGTGTCACGCGCGGCCAAAGCGTGCAGCCATGCCACCGCATGGCCCTCATCCACCACACCGATCATGGCGCGCACAGCGGCGGCCTCCAGCCGGCCTTGCCCATAGGCCAAGGCCTGGTCGGTCAGCGACAGGGCGTCGCGCATCGAGCCCCGCGCCGCTCGGCCCAGCACCGACAGCGCCTCCTCTTCAAAGGGCACCCCTTCCGCTTTCAGCACCTGGGCAAGATGCTCCTGAACGGTTTCAGGCGTCATGGGCCGCAGGTTGAACTGCAGGCATCGGCTGAGCACCGTGGGCAACATCTTCTCGGGGTCGGTGGTGGCCAGCACGAACTTGAGGTAGTCCGGCGGCTCTTCCAGGGTCTTGAGCAGGGCGTTGAAGGCGTCCTTGGTGAGTTGATGCGCCTCATCGATCATGAACACCTTGTAGCGACCCACGGTAGGCTTGTAGGCCGCACGCTCCAAGAGGTCGCGGATTTCGTCAATGCTGCGGTTGCTGGCCGCGTCAAGCTCCACATAGTCGACGTAGCGATCCGCGTCGATTTCTCGGCAGGCGCTGCACTGGCCACATGGCTGCGCCGTCACGCCCCCCTGGCCATCGGTGCCCGTGCAGTTCAGGCTCTTGGCCAGAATGCGCGACACCGTGGTCTTGCCGATACCCCGCGTGCCGGTGAACAAATAGGCATGGTGCAGGCGGCCCGTGGACAGCGCTGAGCTCAGCGCACGGACCACGGCCTCTTGGCCCACCATCTGGCCGAAGGTGCGGGGCCGGTACT
>RGEP01000106.1 GCA_009918225.1 Betaproteobacteria bacterium
CCAACGAGAGTGCGGCCTTGGCCAAGGCGCGTGAGGAAGAGGAAATCTTTCGGGTGCTGGAGCGCGACATGGTGCTGCAGATCGTGCGCCGCTTGGAGGCGGTGGTCGTGCCCCCAGAGCCGCCGGTGGCGGGCCCTTCCACCACACCGGCCGCGGGGCGCTAGCCGCCATGCAATTGCGCGGTGATCAACTCAGCGTCCACCTGGACAAGGTGGGCGCGAGCCTGCGCCCGGTGTACGTGATCCATGGTGACGACGCCTTGCTGACCCAGGAGGCGGGTGATGCGTTGCGCCAGGCAGCGCGATCAGCGGGCTACACCGACCGGCAGGTGCACACGGTGAGCGGCGCTCACTTTGATTGGAGCGCGGTCTTGGCCAGTGCTCGGGCCATGAGCCTCTTCGCTGAGCGACAGCTCATCGAGATTCGCATTCCCTCGGGCAAGCCGGGCAAAGAGGGTTCGCAAGCCTTGCAGCAGTACTGCGAGGCCCTGAGCGAGGATGTGTGCACCCTGGTGTTTCTGCCTCGCTTGGGCCGCGAGCAGCTGGGCAGTGCCTGGTTCACGGCTTTGGATGCGGCCGGCGTGAGCCTGCGAATCGACCCGGTGGAGCGCAAGGACCTGCCCGCTTGGATGGCCAAGCGCCTGGCGGCGCAGGGCCTGGATGTGGGGCAGGGCGAGCAGGCCCAGCGCATCTTGTCTTTTTTGGCCGATCGGGTGGAGGGCAATCTGTTGGCTGCCCACCAAGAGATCCAGAAGTTGGCACTGCTGCACCCACCGGGCCCCCTGACCTGGCAGCAGGTGGAGGACGCGGTGCTCAATGTGGCCCGCTATGACGTGTTCAAGCTGTCTGAAGCGGTGCTGGCTTGCCAGTCAGCCCGTGCACAACGCATGTTGCACGGCCTGCGTGCTTCGGGGGAGGCTGCGGTGCTGGTGCACTGGACCCTGGCGGAAGACCTGCGCGCCTTGTGGCGCGTGAAGGACGCCTTGCAGCAGGGCAAGCCCCTTCCCATGGCCCTGCGGGAGCAGCGCGTGTGGGGCTTGAAGGAGCGCTTGTTTGAGCGCGTGGCGCCGCGGGTGACCAGCGACGAACTGGCCGCCTTGGTGCATGCGGCCAGCGTGGTCGATGGGGTGGTCAAAGGCCTGAGAGACCCGGCGTGGCCACACGACCCGTGGCAGGCCTTGGAGCGCCTGATGGCTCAGGCACTGACCTGCTTCAAGCCGATTTACGCGAACGCGCGATAAGGGCGTCGGCCACCTGAAGGGCCCGCTCGTTGCTGCCGGTCATGGAACCGGCGGTAAGGAATCGGCCAGCGATGCCCAGGGCTGGCACGCCTTCGAGCCCGTAGGCCTGGGACAGTTGTTGGCTTTGCTTGACCTTGGACGCTACGCCGAAGGCGTTGAAGGCCTCGCTGAACTTCTGCTTGTCCACGCCCTGTTCCGCCACGAAAGCGGCGATGTCGTCAAACTTGTCCAAGCGACGGCGCTGCACATGCAGCGCCGCGAAGATGCGCTTGTGCACGGTGTTGAGCTGGCCCAGTGCTTCGAGCGCGAAGAACATCCGCGCGTGGGCCTCGTGCAGCGCACCAAACACCACCGGCATGCGCCGAAACGCCACATCGGCGGGCAGCTTGGCCGACCAGACATCCAGCGCGGGCTCCAGCGCGTGGCAGTGCGGGCAGCCGTACCAGAAGAACTCGACCACATCGATCTTGCCGTGGCCGGGTACCGGGGCGGGGTTGCCCAGGCGGCGGAAGTCGCGTCCTTCAATGAAGTCGCCCTGACCTTGGGCCTGGGCCTGTGGGTTCAGCACGCTCAGGCCACCGACAGCGGTCACCGTCCAGGCGGAGGCTGCCACGGCGTGGCGGTTGAGGAAGTCGCGTCGGTTCATGCTCACTCCGGGTTCATCAAGCAGGGCGAGGGGAGGGGGTGGGGCGCTCAAGGCGCTGCGCTGCGCTCCACGCGCACCAGGCTGACCTCGATGCCCGAGGCCTGCAGGCGGTCCATGGGGCCTTGTGTTTCCTCGCGGGTTTCGTAGGGGCCCACGCGCACGCGGAACACCGGGCGGCCGCCCTGTTCGCGCTCGGAGATGCGCGCGGCAAAGCCCAGCATCGCCAGGCGGGCCCGCTGCTGCTCGGCGTCTTCGGCCTTGCTGAAGGCCCCGGCCTGGATGAACAGGCCGGTGACCTCGGGCCTCGAGTCGAGCGCTGCGGGGCCCCGCGCGGCTGCACCCGCGGCTGATCCAGCAGCCGAACCCGATGCCGTCCCCGTTGCCGAAGCCGGTGCAGGGGCTGTGGACCCTGTGGATGCGGGCGGTGCACCCGCAGCGCCGGCAGCGGCGCCGCCCGCACCCTCGCCTTCAGCCGCAGGTGCTGAGGCTGCCGAGGCGGGCACGCCAGCCTTGCCAGCCAGCGGTGCATTGGGGTTCCAGTTCTTGTTGCGCTCGGCTTCGGCGCTGTCTTGGTCGGCCGTGCGCTGCGGCAGCTTGTCGATGAAGGGCACCGGTACCTTGCTCACATACAGCGCCACGGCCAGGGCCACGCCCAGGCCCACCACCAAACCGATCACCAGGCCGATGAGGGTGCCACCCCGCTGCGCTTTCATGCGGCGGCCTCCGCGCTGGCGGCACGCTCCAGGCGCTGCGGTGCCGCCACACCGACCATGGCCAGCGCATTGGCCAGCACCTGCCGCGTGGCCTGCAACAAGGCCAGGCGCGCGCGCGCCAGTTCTGCGTCGCTGACCAAGAAGCGCTCGGCGGCGTAGTAGCTGTGGAAGGCGCCGGCCAGGTCGCGCGCGTAGAAGGCCACGTCGTGTGGCGCGAGGTCTTGGGCGGCGCTGGTGAGCATGTCGGGGTACTGGGCCAACTTGAGCATGAGGGCGGTCTCGGTGGGGGCGGTGAGCAGGCTCAACTGGGCATCGGCCAGCCGGCTGAGTTGGCCACCGCCTTGTGTGTACTGCTCCAGCACGGAGCAGATGCGCGCGTGGGCGTACTGCACGTAGAAGACCGGGTTCTCATCATTTTGCTGCAGGGCCAAGTCCACATCGAAGGTGAACTCGGTGTCGGCCTTGCGGCTGATCAGGAAGAAGCGCACCGCGTCGCGGCTGGTCCAGTCGATGAGGTCGCGCAGCGTGACATAGCTGCCCGCGCGCTTGGAGATCTTGACCTCCTGCCCGCCCTTCATCACCGTGACCATCTTGTGCAGCACGTAATCGGGCCAGCCGGCCGGAATGCCCACCCCGGCGGCCTGCAGGCCTGCCCGTACGCGGGCGATGGTGCCGTGGTGGTCGCTGCCCTGCACATTGATGACCTGCGCAAAGCCGCGCTCCCACTTGTGGATGTGATAGGCCACATCGGGTACGAAGTAGGTGTAGCCGCCTTGCATTTCGCGGCCCTCGGCATCGACCGTGGCCGACTTGCGCATCACGCGGTCTTTGTCGTCGCCGTAGTCGGTGGAGCGCAGCCACAACGCGCCCCCGTCTTCATAGGTCTTGCCCGCGGCCACCAAGCGCTGCACGGCTTGCTCGACCCGGCCACTGCTGTAGAGGCTGGACTCTAGGTAGTAGTGGTCGAAGCGCACCCCAAAGGCTTGCAGGTCCAGGTCCTGTTCGTGGCGCAGGTAGGCCACGGCGAACTGGCGGATCGAGTCCAGGTCGTCAACATTGCCACTGGCGGTGTAGCTGCGGTCGTCGGCGGTCACGGTGGCGCGGGCCAGGAAGTCGCGCGCAATGTCGGCGATGTAGTCGCCGTTGTAGGCGGCTTCGGGCCATTGGGCATCGCCAGGCTTGAGGCCGTGCGCACGCGCTTGTACGGACAGCGCCAGGGTGGCGATCTGCACCCCTGCGTCGTTGTAATAGAACTCGCGCTGCACCTGCGCGCCCTGCGACTCGAGCAGGTTGCACAAAGCATCGCCCAGGGCGGCTTGCCGGCCATGGCCCACGTGCAGAGGGCCGGTGGGGTTGGCCGAGACAAACTCCACCATGACCCGCTGGCCGCTGATGGCCTGGCGCCCGAAGCAGTCACCTTGCTGCAGCACCTCGGTCACCACGGTTTGGCGCGCTTCGGGTTTGAGCACCAGGTTGATGAAGCCCGGCCCGGCGATGTCCAGGCTTTGGACCCACTGTTGGACCGCTGTTTGCGCTTTGAGGGCGTCCACCAGGGCCTGGGCCAGGGCGCGTGGGTTTTGTTTGAGCGGGCGGGCCAGGGCCATGGCGGCCGTGACCGCCAGGTCGCCGTGGGCCGCTTGGCGCGGCGATTCGAAGGCCAGGGCCAAGCCGTGGCCGGGCGCAATCGAGCCCACCGCCGCTTCCAGCGCGGCCTGCAGGGCTTGCTTGACGTGGATCATGCCGCGATTCTAGGTGGGGGCCTAGGCAGGGCTGCCCATGGGGCCGTTCCAGTATTGCGGGTCGCCCCAGGTGGCTTTGAGGAAGTCGATCCACAGGCGCACCCTCAGGGGTTGGTGCCGAGCATGGGCAAACACCGCATACACCCCGTTTGGCGGGGCGGCGTTGGCCGCCAGCACCTCGACGAGGCGGCCTTCGGCCAGGTCTTGGCGCACCTCCCACGCGCTGCGCCAGGCAATGCCCAAGCCCGCCAGGCACCACGCATGCAGCACCTGCCCGTCGCTGCAGTCCACCCGCCCGCGCGGTCGCAAGTGCATGATCTGGCCACCCGACTGAAAGGCCCAGCCGCGGGTTTGGCTGGCCTCGCTGCTCAAGACCAAAGCGTCGTGGTTCTGCAGGTCTTGGGGCGTGCGGGGCGTGCCGCGCCGCGCCACATAGGCTGGCGCGGCCACGCACAGTCGGCGGTTGTCGGCCAAGCGCACCGACACCAGGCTGGAATCGGGCAGGTCGCCCACGCGTATGGCGCAGTCGTAGCCTTCATGCACGATGTCGATGACCCGATCGGCCAGGTTCAATGACAAGGACACTTCTGGGTGTTGGGCCAGAAAGCGCGGCACCAAGGGCGCCACGTGTCGGCGGCCATAACCCGCCGGGGCGGTGATGCGCAGGTGGCCGCTGGCCTTCACACCGCCGGCGCTGACGCTGGCTTCGGCATTGGCCAGTTCGCCCAGCAGGCGCTGGCAGTCCTCCAAGAAGGCGCTGCCTTCGTGGGTAAGGCTCAGGCGGCGCGTGGTGCGCTGCATCAGCTTGACGCCCAAGCGGGCTTCCAGGGCGTCCAGCCGCCGGCCGATGACGGCAGGGGCCACTCCTTCGGCCTGGGCTGCGGCGGTGAGGCTGCCGCGGGCCACCACGGCCACGAAGGATTCGATTTGCTTGAGGCGGTCCACGCTCGTGATTATTGACTTTTACGCACGAATCTTTATCAATTTCTCCGATTAATACGGTTTTATGGTTGGAATACAGTAACGCCCTTTGTGTGTTCCGATTCCCCGCGAGGATCCCGACATGACCCAGCGTATTGCCACCCACGGCCTGCAAGTGGCCCGCGAATTGCACCAGTTCATTGAGCAACAGGTGCTGCCTGGAACGGGCGTCGACGCTTCCGCTTTCTGGAAGGGTTTCTCTGCTTTGGTGCACGAGCTGGCACCCAAGAACGCCGCCTTGTTGGCCGAGCGTGACCGGATGCAGTTGGAGCTGGACGCATGGCACCAGGCCCATCCGGGCCCCATCAAGGACATGCCGCAGTACAAGGCCTTTTTGAACAAGATCGGCTACCTGGTGCCCGCGCCTGAGCAGGTGCAGTGCGAGACCGCGAATGTCGACGAGGAAGTGGCCACCCTGGCCGGGCCGCAACTGGTGGTGCCCATCCTCAACGCCCGCTATGCGCTCAATGCAGCCAATGCGCGTTGGGGCTCTTTGTATGACGCGCTGTACGGCACCGATGCGATCAGCGAGGCCAACGGAGCCGAACGCCGTGGGGCCTACAACCCGGTGCGCGGCGCCAAGGTGATCGAGTACGCCCGTTATGTGCTGGACCGTGTGGCGCCGCTGGCCCAGGGTTCGCACAAGGACAGCACCCTCTACCGCATCAAGGCCGGTGCGCTGCAGGTCACGCTGCGCGATGGCACGGTGACCGGCCTGGCACATCCTGAGCGCTACATCGGCCACCAGGGCAGCGAGGCCGCGCCCTCGGCCGTGCTGCTGCGCCACAACGGCATCCACCTGGAGATTCAGGTCAACCGCAGCCACCCGATCGGCAAGACCGATCCCGCCGGCGTGAGCGACCTGGTGCTGGAGTCGGCGCTGAGCACCATCCTGGACCTGGAAGACTCGGTGGCCGCGGTGGACGCGGCCGACAAGGTGGTGGGTTATGCCAACTGGCTGGGCATCCTCAAGGGCACGCTGACCGAAGCGGTCGAGAAAGGCGGCAAGAC